>CAZCTE010000087.1:3904-6027 GCA_964501395.1 uncultured Atopobium sp. | reverse complement strand
CGCCCCAGTCGAGGATGATGTCCATGGCCTCCTTGTAGATGGCCTTGCGGCTGTCCGTGTCGAGGGTCTGGCGGCCCGCCTCGATGAGCTCGTCGAGGTCGGCGTCGTCGACCTCGTAGTAGTTCGTGGAGCCGGAGCTGTGGTAGAGCTGGTACATGTCGGGGTCGGCCGTGGTCGACCAGGCGGCGCACCACAGCTCGGCGGTGCCGGACTGATAGGTCGCAAAGAGGTCGGCGGAGCTGGCGATGTCATTGACCGTGAGCGTCATGCCAATGGACTCGAAGGCGTCAGAGGCCTCCTGCAGGATCATGAAGGTGGGGTGGTCGCCCTGGCCGCCGCCGCCGATGTTGCACTGGTACTCGAGCTTGGCGCCCTCGGGGGCCGCGGTGAGCACGCCGTCCTCCACGGTGTAGCCGGCGGCCTCGAACCAGGTGAGAGCGCCCGCGACGGCGGCCTCGTAGCGCTCGTCGTCGCTCATGTCGTCGGTGTAGAGGTCGTTGCCGTCGGCGTCCACCGAGTAGGCCACCTGGTAGCCGTCGTCGGTCACGAGCGGGCAGGCCCAGGACGAGGTGGAGATCGGGTAGTTGATGACCGAGGCGGTGTCGCCGTAGTAGGAGGCGATGCCGGAGTCGCGGTAGGCCGCGATGACGGTGCAGATGGCCTTGCGCAGCGCCTTGGAGGCGTCAGAGGCGGGGTCGCCGCCCACGCACACGTTGCTGGCGGCGAGGCCGATGTAGCCATAGCCGCGGTAGTCATGCAGGAAGGTGGTGATCACGTCACCGTTGACCTCGCCGTTGCCGTTGATGTCGGCGATCTGGTCGGCGACCTCGAGGGAGTAGGACGGGACCGAGACGTCCAGCGTGCCGGACTGCACGCCGGTGACCATGTCGGCCTCCTGGGACTCGACCGCGTTGAGGTACTGGACCTTCGGGGCGCCCTTGTAGTAGTCCTCGTAGGCGCTCATGTGGACGGTGCCGCTCGTGTAGTCCTCGAACACGAACGCACCGCTGCCCAGCGGGGTGGTGTTGAGGGCGCGCGCGGAGGACAGGTCGCCCTTGGGGAAGCCGAAGGAGTCGTTGTCGTAGTCGTAGAGGCTCTCGTCGCCGTAGTAGGCGAGGCTGCACGGGGCAAACTCGAGCTGGTAGATCATCGAGGCGTCCACGCTGTTGGTGGTGATCGTCAGCGTGTAGTCGTCCACGCGCTCGATGCCGGAGACGCTGGACGCGGACTCGCCGGTCTCCACGCCCTCGGTGCCCATGTCGTAGACGTCCTCGTCGATGAGGTCGGAGAGCGCGGTGCCGGCGGTCTCGGCCTCCATCGAGGAGAAGTTCCAGTCGTACTCGACGCCCATGGCCTCGAAGAAGTCGGTGGCGGTGGCGTCGTCGTCGATGGTGAAGCCCCAACCCGCGGCGGCCTCGGCCACGGTGTCGGTGCCCATGTAGTCGACGATCTCCTGCGCGAACGCGGTGCCGCCGTCGTCCACGGCCGCCCAGAACGCCTCCTGCTCCTCCTGGGTGAAGTAGGTGTAGTCGGTGTTGTCGCGGCCGGCGCTGCCGATGAGATAGGCCTTGGTGGACATGCCGGAGCGGTAGGCCTCAAGGCCCACGATGTCGTTGGAGTACAGGGTGGCCGACCCGTCGTAGGTGGGGTCAAAGTAGGCATACAGCGTGAAGATGACGTCGTCGATCGTCATCGCGGTGCCGTCGTGGAAGGTGAGGTCGTCGCGGATCTGGACGGTGTAGGTGACGGTGCCGTCGGAGTTCTCGTCCATGGAGATGTTCGCGGGGCCAGTGTAGGTGTACTCGGTGCCGTTGTACTCCTTGGTCTCGCCGTCGATGCCGTCGTAGATGGGCTCGGCCATGCGGTCGATGGTGAGCAGAATCACGTTGTTCAGCGTAACGATGTCGTCGTCGGCGGCCGAGCTCTTGAACAGCGAGCAGAACTTGCCCTCGAGGCCGCTCTCGGACATGACGAGGGTGCCGGTGCTGCTGCTAGTCTCCTCGGAGCTGTCCGAGGACTCCTCGGCGGTGTCGTCCGAGTCGCTGCTGCAGGCAGCGAGCGCGGCCACGCTGGCGGCTGCCGCGGCCCCCTTCAGCAGGTTCCTTCTGGTAACGAGCATCTTG
>CAZCTE010000087.1:0-3804 GCA_964501395.1 uncultured Atopobium sp. | reverse complement strand
ACCCCGTGGGCGCAACTCGGCGCCCCGCGCAAGGGCGGCGCAGCCGGCAGCCGCACTCCGGGCTTCTCGCCCTCTACGCGCTCTCCCAGGCACTGGCCTTGGCCGCGCGCCGGATCACCACGAGGGCGATTATCGCCACGGCCTCGCAGGCGAGCAGCGCCACCTCGGCCGCCCCCCACGAGAGCGCGGAGACCGTGAGGTAGACGACCTCGCCCACCGCGCACACCGCCGCGAGCACGATGGCGATGGCCGAGCGCGCCGGGAGCGCGCCGACCGTCTCGTCACGCACGTAGACGCGGACGCGCTCGCCGTCCCGCAGGGCCACGGTCAGCCGGCCCAGGGCCCAGACCACCGAGACGAGCGCCACCACCTGCAGCATGTAGGGCATGACCACATAGGGACAGCCCGAGAGCCCCGCCGGGTTGAGCACCCCCGGCACGAGCGTTGCCACGGCGGCCACGACGAAGGCGCCCCAGAGCGTGCCGAGAAGCCGCGTGCGGCCGGTCTCGCCCACCAGCCGCACGTGGTCGCCCAGATAGGAGATCTTGCCGTTCTCGTCCTCGCCAAAGTCCTTGAGGCGCTCGCGCTCCTTCTTGCGCACGGTCTTCTCGCCCTCCGCCTACTCGATGCCGGTGAGGTCGTAGGACTCGAGCCAGGCCGCCGCGCGCTCGCAGATCCCCTTGAGGCAGCCCTCGTCGAAGGGCGAGGCCATGCCCGCGTGCTCGAGCAGGCCCGTGAAGGCGCGCGTGCCTCCCTGGCGCGTGTAGGCCATGTAGTGGTCCCAGGCGTTGGCAAAGTCGTCCTGCGCCATGGACCAGAACTCGAGCGCGACCGTCTGCGCGAGGCAGTAGTCGATGTAGTAGAGCGGGAACTCGTAGATGTGGTGCTGGCGCTGCCAGCCCTCGCCCTCGGCGTAGAAGGGGATGTCGCCGTCGAGGCGCATCCAGGGCATGTAGACGCCCAGCAGGCGCTTCCACGTGGCGTGGCGCTCGGCCGGCGTCATCTCGGGGTGCTCGTAGACCTCGTGCTGGAAGTGGTCCACCATCGTGCCGTAGGGGATGAAGGTGAGGGCGCTCGCCAGGTGTGCGTAGCGGTACTTGCGGGCGTCCTCGCCAAAGAACTCCTCGGCCCAGGGCCAGGCCATGAACTCCATGGACATGGAGTGGACCTCGCAGGCCTCTGAGGTGGGCATGGCAAGGCTCACGGGCACCTTGTCCGTGTTCATGTAGTAGGAGAAGGCGTGGCCCGCCTCGTGCGTGACCACCTCCACGTCCCCCTGGGTGCCGTTGAAGTTGGCAAAGATGAAGGGCACCTCGTAGTCCGGGATGAGGGTCATGTAGCCGCCGCCGGCCTTGCCCTCCGTGGAGAGCACGTCCATGAGGCCGCGGTCGAGCATCATGTCAAAGAACTTGCCGGTCTCGGGCGAGAGGGCGCGGTAGAAGCTGCGCCCGGCCTCGAGGACGTCATCCGCGGTGCCGCGAGGCCTGGGGTTGCCCGAGCGGAAGGAGAGCGCCTCGTTGGCAAAGGAGAGCGGGTACTCCACGCCCACGCGCTCGGCCTGCGCGCGGTAGATCTTGTCGGCGAGCGGCACCACGTAGCTGCGCACGGCCTCGCGGAAGCGCTCCACGTCCTCGCGGCCGTAGGAGAGCCGGCCCATGCGGTCGTAGCCGAGCGGCAGGTAGTTCGTGTGACCGAGCTTCTTGCCCATGGCATCGCGCACGTGGACGAGGTCGTCGAAGATGCGGTCCAGCTGGTCCTGGTGCTCCTTGTACCAGGCGCCCTCCGCCTTCCAGGCGGCCAGGCGCCGGGCGTCTTCGGGCGCGTTCTTGAAGGGCGTGAGCTGCGAGAGGGTGTAGGTGCCGCCCTCGAAGGGAATCTGCGCTGAGGCGATGAGCTTCACGTACTCCTGGGCGAGGGCGTTCTCGCGCTTCATGTCACCCACGATCTGGGGGCTGATGGTGCGGCGCTCCTGCTCGGCCTGGGCAAAGACGAGCGTGCCGTAGCGCTCCTCGAGCTGCGGGCGGAAGGGCGTGGAGAGAAGCGCCTGGGTGAAGGCGTCCGCGGCCTGCTGGAGCTCGGGCTGGGCCTCGTCCCAGAAGGAGGACTCGGCGTCGTAGAACTCGTCGCGGGTGTCTATGGTGTGGCGGATGGAGGCGAGCTCGGCCTGCGTCTGGACGTGGCGGTCGAGCTGGTCCTTCTCGAGGAAGGCGGCGTCCGCGGCCTCGAGGGTCTGGGCGGAGGCGAGGGCGGCGGCGAGGGCGGCGTAGCGGGCCTTCACCGCGGCGAGGTCGGGGCGGCTGTAGGGCATGTCGGGGAAGTTTGGCTGCTGCTCGGCGGCGGGGGCGACCTCGGGGTTCGCGGGGTTCTCGGCCTCCGCGAGATTATCGGCAGCGTTCTTCTCGGCGTTCGCGGGCTCAGTCATGCGTCCTCCCAGGTGTTCCGCCGGCGGCATCAGCACACCAAACCGGCCTCGTTCGGCTATGATTCCTGCGTCATTGTACCCGTCAGGGGAGGGGATATGCCCAGCTACGTTCTCAGCTGCTGCTCCACCGCAGACGTTACGCGCGAGTGGCTGGAGAGCCACGACATCACCTATCTTTACTTCAACTATTTTCTCAACGGAGAGCCGTGCAAGGACGACTTTGGCGTCACCAACCCGCCCGCGCAGCTCTACGCCAAGATGCTTGCCGGCGCGGAGGCCAAGACCTCGCTCATCAGCGCCGGCGACTACGTGGGCCACTTCGAGACGTACCTGAAGCAGGGACTGGACATCCTGCACGTGACGCTCTCGAGCGGGATCTCCGGCACCTACGGCTCGGCCTGCGCCGCCCGCGACGAGCTGGCCAAGAGGTACCCCGACCGCAAGATCTACGTGGTGGACTCGCTCGCCGCGTCCTCGGGCTACGGCCTGCTCATGGACAGGCTCGCCGAGCTGCGCGACGGCGGGATGGGCATCGACGAGCTCGCCGCCTGGGCCGAGGAGCACAGGAGCGAGGTCCAGCACTGGTTCTTCTCGTCCGACCTCACCTTCTTCGTGCGCGGCGGGCGCATCTCCAAGGCGGCGGGCGTCATGGGCGGCATGCTCAAGATCTGCCCCGTGATGGACGTGGAGCCGGACGGCTCGCTGGGCGTGAAGGAGAAGATCCGCACCAAGGGCAAGGCCATCGCGCGCGTGGTGCAGAAGATGGAGGAGCTTGCCGAGGGCGGGCTCGACTACTCAGGGAAGTGCTTCATCAGCCACTCCGAGTGCCTGGAGGACGCGCAGGAGGTGGCGCGTCGAATTGAGGAGAAGTTCCCCAAGCTCGACGGCCCGGTGCAGATCTTCCCCATCGGCGCGACGATCGGCGTGCACACCGGCCCCGGGACCGTGGCGCTCTTCTTCTGGGGAGAGAAGCGGGGGTAAGGGCGGCGCCTGCGAGGCGCCGGGCGGCCGCGAGGTGCGTACACTCGATGGGGTCGCGTTCGAGTGTACGCATCACCGAGTACACTCGACGGGCAAACCCCTCTTTTCAGTACACTCAACGCCATCTCGGCGCGGACTTGCGTACACCTGGTTGCTCAACGCGTACACCTGACGACGAATCCCGTCCAATGTACGCGTCGCAGGGGGCTTCTCGCATCCGCGGCGAAAACTCGGGTGCACGACGTGCAACGTAACCCGTTATGGCCACACCACGTGGCCATAACGGGGATCAAAGTCCCAGAATTCGCAAGTTGGTACGCGTTATGTGCACGCCACGTGGCCATAACCGATTATGCTCCGCGGAGCGTGGTTACGTCCCATGCTCGCGCCTTCGTCATCGG
>CAZCTE010000086.1:4343-6112 GCA_964501395.1 uncultured Atopobium sp. | reverse complement strand
CGCCGCCGGGCTCGCTCGCGGCGGACACCACGTAGCCGCCCGGGCACATGCAGAAGGAGAATGCGCTCCTGCCGGAGGGCAGGTGGCAGGAGAGGCTGTAGGGGGCCGCCCCCAGCGCGGGGTGGCCGGCCGCGTCTCCGTAGAGGGCGCGGTCAATGTCCGCCTGGAGGTGTTCGATGCGCACGCCCATGGCGAAGGTCTTGCGCTCCAGGGGGACGCCCCGCTCGCGCAGGAGCTCGAAGACGTCGCGAGCGGAGTGCCCGCAGCAGAGGATCACGCAGTCGGTGGCCACGCGCTCCTCGCGGACACCTCCGTCGCCCGGCGTGTGCACGAGGGTGACGCCGCGCACCCTGCCGTCTTGCACGTCGAGGTCGCTCATGCGGCAGCGGCAGCGCACCTCGCCGCCGGCCCCCTCGATCTCCCGCACGATCTGAGTGACCACGCGGGGTAGGACGTCACTTCCCACGTGGGGCTTTGCGTCCCAGAGGATGTTCGGCTGGGTCCCGGCCTCCACGAAGGTCTCAAGGATCAGGCGGTGCGCGGGGCTCTTGGTGCCGGTCTGGAGCTTGCCGTCCGAGAAGGTGCCGGCCCCGCCCACGCCAAACTGAATGTTGCTCTCGGGGTCGAGGGTGCCGGCCTCGTTGTGGTCCCGCACGACGTCGGCGCGGCGCGTGGCGTCGTCCCCGCGTTCGACGAGCAGGGGCTCGAGCCCCGCGCGGGCGAGGGCGAGCGCGCAGAAGAGCCCGGCGCAGCCCGCGCCCACCACCACCGGCCGGGTGGTGACGTGCCCGTTTGCTGGCCGCCCCGGGAACGTGAACGGCCGCTCGTCCACCACGCGGACGTTCTTGTCGGCGCGCTTCCTTGTCAGGCGGGCGAGAAGCGCACGCTCCGCGGCGGCCCCGGCGGAGAGCTCTGTCCGCAGCGTGAACGTGAGCTGGACGTTCCCGCGCTTTCGGGCGTCGATGGAGCGGCGCCGACGCTCCACGGTCGCAAGGTCCTTCTGGCTTACGCGGAGCTTGCGCGCGAGGGCGGCGCGGCATGCAGAAACCTCCCGCGCGTCGGAGCCGTCGAGCTCGGAGAGGGGGATGCGGATGCCGGAGACCTCGAGCATGGCTGTCCTTTCGTGGGGTATGCGGGCGTTATGCGGCTCGCGCGCGCCGGGTCGCCGCGGCGCCGGCCACGAGGCCGCTCTCCCAGGCCCAGGCGAGGTTGAAGCCCCCGCAGGCGGCGTCGACGTCGAGCGCCTCGCCGCAGGCGAAGAGCCCGGGGAGCTCGCGCGCCTCGAGCGTGGTCGGGTCGAACTGATTGACGAGAAGCCCGCCGCGCGTGACCTGGGCCCGCTCGGGCTCCGCGGGGCCGGACACACGGAAGCGCAGGTCAAGGGCCTGGTCGAGGGGGTTCTCGCCCAGGGCGGCCGCGATGGCGGGGTCGAGAAGCCCGGCGCAGCTCCCCGCCGCGTCTGCCAGCTCGCGCACCCGTGTGCGGTCGAGCCCGCAGGTGAGGTCGAGGGCCAGCACGTCCCCGGGACGCGCGAGGCGCGAGAGGTCGAAGACCACGATGCCGGAGAGGCCGTGAGCACGGAAGAGCACCTCGCCCTCCTCGCGGGCGAGCTCGGCGCCGTCCCGCAGCAGGCGGGCCACCACGTGCGCGCGCCTTCCGTCGAGGGCGCCCAGGTCAATCGGCGCGAGGGGCTCGCAGGCAAGCGAGCAGAGCACGGGCTCGTACGGGGCGCAGGCCAGGCCGAGCGAGCGCGAGAGCTCTTCGCCGCC
>CAZCTE010000086.1:0-4243 GCA_964501395.1 uncultured Atopobium sp. | reverse complement strand
GGGGCGCCGCCTGAGGCAGTGCCAACGCCCGTCGTCGCCCCCGCGTCCGCGAAAAAGACCCGCCACCCGTCGCCCTCCCGGGCAATGCCGGTGACCTCCCGCGCCGGTGCGAGCGTCACGCCCGCCCTTCTCGCCCGCGCGAGAAGCACCTCGCGCACGGAGGACGCCTGCCGGGAGAGCGGGTAGAGCCGCCCGCCCGCCTCCTGCGCCACGGCGAGGCCGCAGCCCGCGAAGAAGGCGAGTACGTCCTCCCCGAAGCGCGGCCCGCAGACGGCGGCCACGAAGTCCGGCCGGTTGTAGCGGTCCCAGCGGGGCGCGGGGCCGGAGAGCTCGGCGTTGGAGAGGTTGCAGCGGCCGTTCCCCGTGGCCAGGATCGTGCGCCCGCATTCAACGGCCCGCTCGAGCACCGTGACCGAGGCGCCCGCCTCTGCGGCCGTCACGGCCGCGGCCAGCCCGGAGGCCCCGCCGCCCACGACCACCACGTCGCAGCGCGCGGGCACCCTCACGGCACGCGCCGCCGCGAGCGCCTCCTCGCGGGCCCGCGACCTCGAGGTCCTTCTCGCCGAGCGCGCCACGTGCCTACGCGTCCCCGCCGCGCAGCGCGTCCGTGAGCTCGGCCACGCGCACCACGGCGTCCACGGCGCCGGGGAGCGTGCCTGCCGGGAGCTCGTCCTCGAAGGTCCCGGCGTCGCAGGCGGCGGCGAGCGCGGGGTCGATCCCCAGCTGGCCCAGGGCGTCGATGTCAAAGGCCCGCGCGGTCTCCTCCAGGCGCGAGGGGCCAAAGGGATGGATCTTCTCGCCGCAGTCGGGGCAGGTCACGTAGGCCATGTTCTCCACGATGCCGATCACGGGCACCTGCATCAGGTTGGCCATGTTCACGGCCTTGCCCACGACCATCTGCACGAGGTCCTGCGGGGAGCTCACGATCACGACGCCGTCCACCGGCAGGGACTGGAAGACGGTGAGGGGCACGTCGCCGGTCCCCGGGGGCATGTCCACGAGGAGGTAGTCCAGCTCGCCCCAGACGCAGTCCTCCCAGAACTGCTTGATGGCGCCCGCGATCACCGGCCCGCGCCAGATCACGGGGTCGGTCTCGTTCTCCAGGACGAGGTTGGCGCTCATGACCTCGATGCCGCCCTTGGTGACGGCGGGGACGATGAGGTTCTCCACGCCGCGGGCGCGCTCGTTGGCGAGGCCCAGCATGTGGGGGATGGAGGGGCCGGTGACGTCCGCGTCGAGGATGCCCACGCGCGCGCCGCGCCGCGCGAGCTCCACGGCGAGCACGCCGCAGACGAGCGACTTGCCCACGCCCCCCTTGCCGGACACCACGCCGATCACGTGGCGGACGTGCGAGTGGTCGTTCTGCGAGAACTGCTCGGGGCCCTGGGGCTGCCGCTTCTGGCCGTGCAGCACCTCGTCGACCTCCTGGCGGAGCTGGTCCTTCTCGGCTTGATCCATGGCGTTCCTCTCCCTGTGCGGCGCCGCGTGCGCGGAGCGGCCGCGTGCCGACGCCTCTGTGCAACGAAGAGGATTCTACCCGAGCACGGACCCGCCAAGCTTCATACTGAGCACAGCCACGAAGCCGCCGCCGGGCGTCGGGGTGCCACCGAGGCGCCACGCTGCTGCCACGCGGCCGCCGCATGGCATTCGCCGCGCGTGCCGCCGGCGGCCGGGGCGCCGCCGCCAGGGAACCAGGAAGGGAACCGCCATGATCTTCACGTCGCTTGCCAGTGCGCAGGAGAACGACCTCTCGACCGAGCGCTTCCAGAAGGCGCTCGCCTTTCTCTCACGTGACGACCTCGAGACCCTCGAGCTCGGCCGTCACGAGATAGACGGCGACGAGGTCTTTGCCAACGTGCAGGAGCTCACCACCACCCGCCCCGCCGAGAAGAACTACGAGGCGCACCGTCGCTACGCGGACATCCACTACGTCATCAGCGGCGAGGAGCTCATGGGTGTGGCGCCCGTGAGCGAGTGCGAGCCGGTGGGGGAGTTCTCCGAGGCGGACGACTTCGGGCTCTACACGCCCGGCGACCGCGAGGGCTGGGTGACCCTGCGCGCGGGGGACATCGCCGTCACGCCGCCGAGCGACGCGCACAAGCCCGGCTGCTGCCCGGGCGAGCCCGCTCCGCTCAGGAAGATCTGCGTGAAGGTGCTCGTTGGCTAGCGGGTCTGCGAGAAGCGCGGGCGGCCCCGCAGGCGAGGGCGCTGCGGGCGGCCGGGGCGTCCCGGCCGGCGCGGGAGGCCCAGGCGCCGCCCCCACCTGCTTCACGCTCGACGAGCACGGCTTCACCTGCAGCCGGGTGCTCGACGAGCCGGAGGTCTGGCGCGTCGAGCTGCTCATGTACGACACCTTCCTGCCCTCCGTCAACGCCTTCGTGCTGCGCGACGGCGGCGAGACGCTCATCGTGGACTGCGGGACGACGGACCCCCTGAACGACACGCGCCTCATGCGCGCCCTCCTGCACCTGGGGGTGGATCCCGGGCGCGCCACGCTCTTCTGCACGCACGCCCACAACGACCACGCGGGTCTCGCCCGCGAGCTCGCCGAGGCCGGCGTGCGCGTGGCGGTCTCCGAGGGGGTTCTCGCCGACATGCGGCGCTTTGCCGTGCCCGCCTGGGAGGCCGGGATGGCGGCCCGCATGCGCTCCGAGGGCGTGGGCGAGCAGGAGTCCGCCGAGCTCGCGGGGATGATCTGGGACCACGTGGTCAACCTCGAGAGCTGGGACGTCCCCTTCTCCACGGTTGCGCCGGGCGAGAGGCTCGTCTGCGGCCGCTGGGCCCTCGAGGTGGTGCCGGCCCCCGGCCACGTCCCGGGGCAGTGCGCGCTCTGGGAGCCGACCTCGCGCACGGCCTTCCTGGGCGACGCCGTGCTCTTCCTGTGCTCCTCCGGCGTCGCCTTCTGGGACGAGGGGGAGGACCCCATCGGCGCGCAGCTGACGACCCTGCGCAGGCTCGCCGACCTGGGCGTGGAGCACGCGTTTCTGGGTCACGGCCTGCAGGGGGGCGACCTGGGCGAGCGCTGCCTCGCGAACGCCGCCCACCACGAGCGCAGGAGCGCCCGCGCCCTGGCGGCGATCCGGGACAATCCCGGTCAGACGGGCTTTGAGCTGGTGCCCGCGATGGGCTGGCACGCGCCCTTCGACCGCTGGGACGAGACCCCGGTCCTCACGCGGTGGTTCCTCGTGTCGGAGAGCATCTCGCACCTCGACCATCTCGTGGCCACCGGCGCGGTGCGCCGCGAGCGCGGGGAGGACGGCGTGAGCCGGTACTGGCCGGCGGGGGCGTAGGAGGCGCGGGGCGAGAAGCGCGCCGGCCCGGCGCCTGGGGCCCGGCGCTCGGCGCCCTGGGTCGCAGGCCGAGGCGCGCCGCCCCGCGTTTCGCCCCCGCCGGCCTTCTCGCTACGCCAGCCCGAGGAAGGCGCGGTAGCCGCGGTACGCCTCGTAGACGTCCGCCTTGCTCGTGACCTCCCAGGGGGCGTGCATGGAGAGCACGGGCACGCCGCAGTCGATCACGCTCATGCCGTAGGTGGCCAGGATGTAGGCGATCGTGCCGCCGCCGCCCGCGTCCACCTTGCCGACCTCGGCCGTCTGCCAGGCCACGCCGGCCTCGTCCATCACGCGGCGGATGGTGGCCACGTACTCGGCGTCGGCGTCGTTGGAGCCGGACTTGCCGGCCCGGCCGGTGTACTTGTTGAACGTGAGGCCGTGCCCCAGATAGCTTGAGTTCTTGGGGTCGAAGACGCTCGCGAACGCAGGGTCAAAGCCGGCCGAGACGTCGCTCGAGAGCATGTTGGAGCGCGCGAGGCAGCGGCGCAGCGCAAGGGGCCCGCCCTCGCCCGCGAGCTCGAGGATCTCTGCCATGGCGTCCTCGAAGAAGTGGCTCGTCATGCCGGTGGCGCCCACCGAGCCGATCTCCTCCTTGTCCACGAGCAGGGTCACCGCCGTGCGCGCGGGCGTCTCGCAGCGCAGCTGGGCCACGAGGCTCGTGTAGGCGCAGACGCGGTCGTCCTGGCCGTATCCCAGGATCATCGAGCGGTCGAGGCCCAGGTCGCGGGCCGCGCCGGCGGGCACGACCTCGAGCTCGGCGGAGAGCAGGTCCTCCTCCTCGATGCCCAGGGTCTCGCGCAGGATGGCGAGGACGCCGGCCTTGACGGGGCTCTTCTCGGCGTCGTTCTGGCAACCCTTCTCGCCCGTGCCGTCGGTCTCGCCGGGCTCCACCACGAGCGGGCGGTTGCCCACCA
>CAZCTE010000085.1:0-6123 GCA_964501395.1 uncultured Atopobium sp. | reverse complement strand
CTCGGCTCACGGCGTGCCTCCCTACTCGCCGAGCTTGTCGAGCTCGCCCATGGTGGACACAACTTTACAACCGCCCGCGAGATGATCGAGACCACCCATAAGGAGTAGGGCACTAGGCGCGCCTGAAGCCAGGCTACTCGCTATCATCCACGCACGCGACGAAACGAATCAAATCGCCTCCTCTGAGCTGAGCGCTAATGCTCATAATCTTGGGCGCAGTATACTGATTCGAGTTATGCCAGCTACATGTCGGGAGGAAGTCGTGTCGAAGCTCACCGTCGACCAGAAGTCAATCAGGGAACTGCTCTCTGACAAGCGGGCCGACTTCCTCATCCCGGATTACCAGCGCCCGTACGCATGGGGCGAGGATGAGTGCGCAACACTCTGGGACGACCTTCGCGAGTTTGCCATCCCCGGGGGCAACTCCCGCGCCTTCGACGACGATGCCGACGAGTACTTCCTCGGACCCATCGTCACCTTCAAGAACAGCGATAGCAAGCTCGAGATTATCGACGGCCAGCAGCGCCTCACGACCATCATGCTGCTCCTACGAGCCTTCTATGACCGCTTCGGCAAGATGAAGAACCCAGACGCAATCGAGCTTCACGATATGATTGCCCGCTGTGTGTGGAGGACGACCGTCATCGGGCACGTCGACCCGGACCGGCTCAAGATCGACTCCGAGGTTGCCTCCGACAACGACAAGGAGGAGTTCCTCCTCATCCTCAAGAATGGCGAGGTCGACCCTCACTGGCAGAGTGCCTACGCCAAGAACTTCCGCTTCTTCCAGAAGGCAATTGAAGATTTCGTCTTCGACTACGCTCCCGACGTTGCAATCTTCGCTGCACGCATCCTCAACAACGTCATACTGCTCCCCATCGAGGCAGAGAGCCAGGACACAGCACTCAGGATTTTCTCGACCCTCAACGACCGCGGCCTGCCGCTCTCGGACGCCGACATCTTCAAGAGCCAGTTCTATAAGTTTTTCTCCGACATGGGTAGGAAGGACGAGTTCATCCGCCGCTGGAAGCTGCTCGAGGAGACGTGCTCCAGGATCTTCTCTCCCCAACATGGCACCCCGATGGACGAGCTCTTCACGCGCTACATGTACTACGAGCGTGCATGCGAGGGGAACCGCAATACCACGACGCAGGGCCTTCGCGACTATTTCGGACGCGGTGGGTATGCGCTGCTGCGTAAAGAGGAGACCCTCCAGAACCTGGAGGCGCTTGCCGGATTCTGGAGCCGTGTTGATGCACAACAGGGCTTCTCGGAAAGCGTCCTCAGACAGCTTTTCATTCTCCGCTACGCTCCGAACAGCATGTGGACATACCTCGTTTCGGTATGGTTCCTCGCGAGGAGAGACAAGGAAGGCATGCTCGATGATGACGGGTTCCTTGCCTTCCTTCGCAGGATTACGGGCTTCATCTATGCCTACGCGATTGAACGACCGGGCGTAAACAACCTGCGTACTCCGGTATACCCTGAGCTCATTAACATCGTCGGTGGCCGCGAGGTTTCATTCTCGGAGTTCCGCTTCGACTCAAACGACATACGCTCGAAGTTTCTTTCCTATACCTTCACTAACCAGCGGCCCATCACCAGATCAATGCTCGTTTGGCGCGCCTTCAACAACCCAGATCAGCCTCCCGTGAACCCCGACACCGTATTCGAGGTCGAACACATCTACGCCCGAAGGCGCAATGAGGCCTTCCCGCTCAAGAGACGCGAGAACCTGGAGGCGCTCGGAAACAAAGCGATGCTTGAGAAGTCCATCAACATCAGCGCCTCGGACTTCCGCTTCGAGGACAAGAAGAAGTACTACCTCGGCTATCGCAACAGCAAAGGCCAGCTGAGGTCGGGCACAGAGATTCGCGAGCTCGCTGATATGGCTCGCACCCGCGAGGACTTCACTGAGGCGGACATCGAGGCCCGCACCGTCGAAATCGTCGACTCCTTCGTGGACTACCTCGGCGAGGTCAACCTACTTGCCGATTGAGTAGAGAAACGTTAAGGGCCGGTCCGTCACAAGGTTCATAGGACGAGCCCGGGGCAGCGCTCAGAGAAACGCCAAGCGCTTCGCTGCTATTTCGAACAGTGCGCGCACCCGCGCCTCGACCTCAAAGTATGATTCGAGAAGCCCACCGCAGGGTATGCGCTCCCCTCCCCAGGGTATGCGCTCTACCCTCAGCCTTGGCCCGCCATTTGGTTTTACATCGCCACAGGTCAGAGGCTTGCGAGAAACAGATCGTGTCTACCCGAGAGCGCATACCCTCAGAGTGAGAGCGCATACCCTCAGCAAAACAGCGGAGCGCCGGAATAGCGGAGCGAGCGCCAGGTCAGCCCAATGCCGTCGACGCCCGCCCCACCCTCACGAAGCCCCGTGAGCCGCCTCGCGGCGCGCAACCTCGTCGATTAGGATCGTGTCACCGTGCTTGGAGCCAATCACCGTGACGAGCATCAGTACCGCCATGGCAGTGATGTAGGCGAACAGCATCGCAGGCGCGACGTCCATCACCACACCCGAGAGGATGGGCGTTGCCACCTGCGCCGCCATCGACACCATGTAGTAGTAGCCCGAGTACCGGCCCACGCTGTTGGCGTCGCACAGCTCAAGCAGCATGGGGTAGACGCACAGATCAACGCCCCCGAGAGCTGCACCCATAAACAGGAACACCACGTAGAGCAGCGGGCTGAACCCCGGAACAAGCCAGATGATCGCGGAACCGACGACCATCACGACCGAGGTGGCAATCGCCATGCGCTTGCGCCCATACTTGAGCGAGAGGTTCGCGATGGGCACGTACGAGATGAGGCCGCCCGCAATGGTCACGATGTTGATGATTGCGTAGCTGCCGCCCGCCATGTTGAAGAACTCGTCCGCATAGCGCGAGATGTTGGTGGTCATCGCGTTGTAGCTCATGTAGTAGAAGAACGTCGCGGCAAGGATCAGGATGATGGACGCTCGCACCGAGGGGTCGGTGATGCGCTGCTTCCCACCGGCCTCGGGCGAGTCGTCGGTGTCAATCTCGGCCTCCTCGATACCCATCTCGAGGCTCTTCTCGTGCATCTGCTCCACTAGCTTGGGCTCTCGCACGCGCCAAAAGTAGATAAGGGCAGACCCTATGATGAAGGCCGCCTGCAGGCCAAAGAGGGGCAGGTAGTCTGGGTTCTCGACGTCGGGCACCATGAGCGTGATGGCCACGAGCATGACGCCCGTACCCGCATAGCCCACGATCTTCTCGATGGAGTCCGCCTTGGTGCGCAGCGGCCGTGGGGTGATGTCGGCCACCACCGCCACCGTCATGGTGCGGTACGAGCAGATGGCAACGAGCGTCAGCAGGATCATGGCGATGAGCAGCGGGAGGCTGCGCAGATTGTTTGCCACAGCAATGAGCGGCACCGCTATGGCGGCCACCACCGACCCCACCATGATGAACGGCGTGCGGCGTCCCAGCCTGCTCGTGCAGCGATCGCTCAAGATGCCAAACAGCGGCAGCAGGAACAGCCCAAACACGTTATCGAGCGCCATGACAACGCCGGTCGTGGTGTTGTCCAAGCCAAAGGTGTCGGTGAGCATGAGGGGCACGATGCCGTCGTACACCTGCCAGAAGCTGATCATGCCCATGAAGGGCAGCGAGGCGAGGGCAACGCTCGCGTAGTCGAGGCGGCCCGCCGCCTTAACCGAGGACTTGGACGTAGCCATGAGACTCCCTCCTTCGGCTGGTTGGTTTCCGTAATCCGACTCGTTTCCGAGATCTGGCTAGTTTCCGCGGCTTGTCGCCAGCGTGTCATCGAGCTGATCGAGATGGCTCAGAAACGCCACGTAAAACTCGATTCCGCGCTTGTACACGTCGACCCCGATGCGCTCATTCGCCGCGTGGATGAGCGAACGGGCCTCACCGGAGTAGACAAACCCGCAGAACCGGTAGACGCGATCGCAGATGGCATTAAACTCACGAGAATCGCTGCACGAGTTCTGCACGTACGGGGCAAAGCCCGCCGTTGGATAGACGCCCTTCACGCAGCGGTGCAGGTAGTTGAAGGCGGCGTCACCGCCGAAGGGGCTGAACGGCGCCGGCTCCGTGTACGGGACCGCGTCGTTCACCTCGACGGTGATGCGGTCCTCGGACACGCCCGACGCCCGTGCCTCGGCACGCGCCTGAGCGTGGGCGCGCTCGCAGGCCTCGCCCACAGTCTCGAAGGGCGCCACGCGCACGTTGAAGTTGGCGCTGGCCTCGGGCGGCAGCACGTTATGGGCCGTCGAGCCCTCGAGCTGCGTGAGGGCATAGGTGGAGCGCAGCATCGCCGCCGTCTCCGTGTTGGAGGCCATGATCTTGGACACGAGCGGCCGCGTAAGCCAGAGGTTGGAGAAGACGAGCTTGTAGACAAAGGAGCTGTGGCTCGCAAGCTCCGCGAGCATGCCGTCAAGCGCGTCGGTGAAGCGCGCCCCGCCCGGGTTCGCTCCAATGCGCTCGCAGGCCCGCGCAAGCAGGCGCGGGGCATCGTTGTCGGCGGGCGTCGACGCGTGGCCGCCGTCCGCAAACGCCGTGACGGTGAGGTCCACGTGGCCCTTCTCGGACACCCCCACCAGCGCCACGGGAATCTTCACGCCCAGCGGCACGTCGGTAGCGACCGCGCCGCCCTCGTCGAGCACCATGTACGGGTGGACGCCGTGCTCGCGCAGCCACGCCACGGCGTCACGGGCGGCCGGCCCGCTCGTCTCCTCCGCGTTTGACGAGAAGTACCACACATCGCGCGGGGGAACGTACCCCCGCCCAATCAGATGCTCCGCCGCCTCGAAGAACGCGCCCACGATGCACTTGGTGTCGAGGGAACCGCGCGCCCAGATCTCGCCGTCCACGATCTCGGCGCCAAAGGGGTCGTGCTCCCAGTCCTGCCCGTCCACGGGCACCACGTCCTGATGGGCCATGAGCACGACGGGGTCGAGCGCGTCCGATGCTCCTGGCCAGCGGAGCAGGATGCCAAACTCGTCAATCATGGTCAGCTCACACGCCGAGAAAGTCTTGGGATACAGGCGCTTTAGCGTGGGAACCCAGCGGGCAAACGGCTCGCGGTCCACCCGGGTGGGATCATCCCTCGAGACGGTTGGGATGCGCAGCAGCTCCTGGAATCGCGCTACCGCGTCATCGCTCGCACGATAGTCGCCGGCGTCAAGTGGCGCCCCCTTGGGGCTGGACGGCTTCATGCGGGTCGCCCGTACCGCGCACACACCCGCAACCGAGCCGACCGCAACGCCGAAGGCAGCCGCTATCCAACCCATAGCACGTGTACGCATGCGCCGCCCCCCTCGCCCTGTCGGGAGCCTGTCCCCGCGCATATCGGGTGCCGGAGCCGCCCCGCGCATCCCGCGGGCGCTCATCATGCGCCCGGGACGCCCGCAACGCCGGCCCCGGCGCGTTTGACTGGATGATAGTCCCCACGAACGCCTGCTCATGCAGGGAGGACTTCGTATTGCCCGCCTTGTAACACGCGGAGACACCCATCGGGCGGCACGTATCTCTCCGGGCGGTACGTACACTTTCTGCCGGTGCGTACACCCCGCCAGGATACGTACACTATTGCAGATTTGATCTCCAGACCGCCGACGCGTCTACCTGCGGATTCTCTAAAATATCAACGATATCAAGGTTGTAATTGTGTACGTAACGGTTAGGAGTGTACGTACCATCGCCGACCGTACGTAACGGTTAGCGTACGCAGCGCCGCCGAATGTGCGTAATACCGAGGAGCATACGTAGCGCCCCCGAAGGCTCCCAATCTCCAAGATGAACGCCTGCGGAGAAATGCGCCGGACGTGCACCGCAGGTACCGAACCAAGGCGCCAGGCCCCAGGGTATGCGCTCGGTCAGACAGGGTATGCGCCGTCCCTCCTAGGGTATGCGCTCTGATGCGGATACAGATGACGGCTTTGGTTTGCGTTATCCCTGCTCAGAGGCTTGTGAGCACAGCATCGAGTTCGATGTTGAGCGCATAGCCTTATTTGGGGAGCGCATACCCTACCGGAGGGAGCGCAAAAAGGGCGACGGCCCGAAAGCCGCCGCCCTGCAGGAAAGAAGGCACGTACCTAGCCGCGTGCGTGCGCACGCGCACAAACGTCAG
>CAZCTE010000084.1:0-6166 GCA_964501395.1 uncultured Atopobium sp. | reverse complement strand
CCGGCGTCATCGGGCTCTTCTCCATGCGCTGCCCCCTATCCCACGAGCGCGAACCACGCGATCACGGCCACGCCCAGAACAATCCGATACCAGCCGAAGGGCTTGAAGTCGTGCCTGCGCACGAAGTCCATGAGGAAGCGGATGACAAAGAGCGACACCACGAAGGCCACCCCGCAGCCCGCGCCCAGGATGGCGGCCTCGGACGAGGCGAGGACGTTGCCCGCGAGGAAGAACTTCACGAGGCGCAGCGCGCTCGCGCCAAACATGACGGGGATGGCCAGGAAGAACGTGAACTCGGCCACCGCCGTGCGGGAGCAGCCCAGGACGAGACCGCCGATGATGGTGGAACCGGAGCGCGAGGTGCCCGGCACGATGGAGAGGACCTGGAAGGCCCCGATGCCCAGCGCCGTCCTCCAGTCGATCTCGTCGACCGTCTGGATGCGGGCCTCGGCGTCCGCGCGCTCGGTGGGCGTGGCGGGCGCCGCCGGCGCGGAGGCGGAGAGGTGCCGGCCGCGCCTGATCTCGGGGAGGGCGGCGGCGCGGCGCTCGCGCAGCGTCTCGATCACGATGAACGCGATGCCGTAGACGATGAGGGCCGCGGCGATGACGAAGGGGCTGCCCAGGTGCTCCTCCATCCAGTCGTCGAGGGGGATGCCGATGACCGCCGCCGGGATGCAGGCCACGATCGTCTTGGCCCAGAGGGTCCAGGTCGCGCGGCGCTCCCCTGCGCCCTTCTTGCGGGAGAACGGGTTGAGCTTCCCGAAGAAGACCACGCAGACGGCCAGGATGGCGCCGAGCTGGATGACCACCAGGAACATGTTCCAGAAGTCCTCCGAGACGTCGAGCGTCAGGAACTGGTCAAGCAGCAGCATGTGACCGGTCGAGGAGATGGGCAGCCACTCGGTGATGCCCTCCACGAGACCAAAGACGGCCGCCTTGACGAGCTCTACGAAATCCACGCTTCCTCCCTTGCGATACACAGCGGCCTTTATTTTCGCCCGTCCGCCGCCTTCCGGAGGCCGCTCGCCGACCGCCACCGAAAAACTACGCCGCCCAGCGGGGGTACCGGTCCGCTCGCGGCAAAAGCACGCCGCCTGGCGAGAGAGGCGGACCGCTCGCGGCCTGCGGGGCATAAGAGGGCCAACCCGCTGGAACCGCCCGCGGATAACGAGAGGAGCCATCATGGCCGTCACCGCCGCCCAGACCCGCACAGACCTCGGCTACGAGAGGGTGTTCGTCTCCCTCGACGGCTCCGACCAGCAGGACAAGGTCCTCGACCGCGCCGTCTGGATGGCGGCAAACGACCACGCGGAGCTCTACATCGGCTGCGTCATCGACACCACCGCGCTCGAGGCGGCGGGCTCCCTCTCGCCGGACGTCGTCGCGTCCCTCGAGCAGGACTTCCGCGACTCCATAGCCGAGAAGGTCGCGGCCGCAGAGGCCAACCCCGACATCAAGAAGGTCGAGGTCATCGTGGGCTCGGGGCGCATCCGCGAGACCCTCAAGGACGAGATGCTCGACGTCATCCACCCCGACCTCGTGGTCTGCGGTGCGCGCGGGCTCTCCTCCATCAAGTACGCCATTCTCGGCTCCATATCCACGTTCCTGGCACGCAACACGGAGTGCGACACCCTCGTCGTCAAGTAGCCGCGCTGTTGCGGCGCGCCGTCTCGCGCGCGGCCGGCATCGGCCAGTAGCGGCCCCGCGCACTCTCCGCGCGGGGTCTTCTCGTGCGGCCGAACCCACGGCGGAAACGCCCGAAACCCTCGACCCGCGGTTTAGAGTCGTGTAAATGCAGTGAGATGGCGCGCTGGCCCGTATACTAATAAGGCTCATTCCGACCATGGATGCCTTTTCCAGGCACAACGTCGTGGAGGTCAGCACTCTTGAAGTCCGAGCCATCGCTTCGCCTAGGCCGCGCCGCCAAAGCCGTGACGTGCGGATGCGCCCTTGCCCTCACCGTCCTTCTCGCCAACCCGCCCGCCGCGTTCGCGGACACCGTCGAGGAGCTCCAGGAGGCTCAGCAGCAGGTCCAGCAGTGCAACGAGGACTACGAGACCGCCACGCAGCTTCTCGAGGAGATCAACGCCCAGATCGCGGAGAACGAGGCGCGCATCGAGGAGATTGAGGCCGAGCTGCCCGCGCAGCGCGAGGTTGCGGGGGAGTCCCTGTGCACGCTCTACAAGATGCAGCAGGGGTCCGGCGGCCTCGTTGAGATGCTGCTCAACGCCGAGGACTTCTACGACCTCCTCTCCATCATCAAGTATCTCGGCGTCATCCAGAGCAAGAACACCGACGCCCTGAACGAGCTCATAGCGCTCGAGGAGGAGCTCACGGAGACGCGCGCGGAGCTCAAGGCCCAGCAGCGACAGGCCGCCGAGCAGCAGCAGGCCGCCGAGGAGGCCCTCGCCAGCGCCGAGGCCGCGCGCGCGGCGCTCGAGGAGGAGATCGAGGCCCAGGCCGCCGCCGAGGAGGCCGAGCGCCTCGCCGCCATCGAGGCGGCCCAGGCTGCCGCCGCGACGGAGTCGACGTTTACCACCGAGTCCGGCACCGAGGTCCAGATCTCGGCCGCCAGCAGCTCCAGCATCGAGAGCGTCGACTGGTCGAGCGAGAAGGAGGCCTTCATCTCCGAGTGGACCTCCCGCATCGACGCCTTCCTCGCGGGCTCCCCCCTGGCCGGACAGGGTGCCACCTTCGCCGAGGCGGCCTGGGAGTACGGTGTCGACCCGCGCCTCTCCCCCGCCATCGCCGCAATCGAGAGCTCCCTGGGGCGCTACTGCTTCCTCCCCTACAACGCATGGGGCTGGGGCAGCGTGAGCTGGAGCAGCTGGGAGGAGGCCATCTGGGCCCACGTGAAGGGCCTCGCCTCCGGCTACGGCGGCCAGCTCACCTACGCCGGTGCCAAGAAGTACTGCCCGAGCAACGCCGACTACTGGTACTCGAGCGTGCTGTCCTTCATGCAGCAGATCTAGGGCCTTTTGCGGTACGTACACTCCCGGGCGGTACGTACACTATTTCAGATTTGATATCGCTGCGTTTTCTGAGAAGCAGCAGGTAGACGGCTTGCCCCTCTCGATATCAAGTTCGCAACAGTGTACGCACCGGCTGAGAGTGTACGTACCGACCCCGACCGTACGTACCGGTTCGGAGCGTACGTACGGTCTGAGAGACCAGTCCTCGTCGATGAGGGCGTGCGCCCCATTCCAAGGGTATGCGCTCTGCCGGAGAGGGTATGCGCTCCCATCGGGAGGGCATGTGAGCAGCTACAAGGTTGATTCGCTGCATGGGGTCGCATGCGCCCAGGTCAGAGGCTTGCGAGAAGAGCGTCGAGCCTGAAAGTGCGCCCATGCCCCGATGAACGGAGCGCATACCCTCTCCGGCAGAGCGCATACCCTGCGGGCGGGGTGACGCGGCTGAGGCCGGCGCGGGATGGCGAGAAGCTACTCGGCGCTGTCGCCGGAGAACGAACCCGCGCCGTTCGCACCGTTCGCGCCGCCCTTGCCGCGGCCGCCGCGACGACGCCTGCGGCGCGGCTTGGAGGACGGATCGACGGCGCCCTGGTCCTGGGCGCGCCCGTCGGCGCGCCGCTGCTGCTGGCCGTCCCTCTCGCCCCGAGCACCCTGAGCGCCCTGGGCGCCCTGCTGCTGCGAGTGCTTCTTGCGCGAGGGCTGCATCCCACGGGGCTGCGAGCCGCGGGAGTCCTGGCCGTTCTGCGCGGCCTGGCCGCCCTTGTCACCGGGTCGGCGCATGTGCTTGGCGGCCTGGGGGCGGCCGGAGGACGCCGCGTGCCCGGACGACGCCGAGCGGCCGCCAGACGTCGAACGCCCGGACGCCTGCCCCCCGTCAACGCCGCCCTCCGCGGCCTGGTGGTGGCGACGTCGCCGCGGGGCCGTGGAGGCCTGCGCCTCGGCCGCAGGCTGCGGCGCCTGTCCCCCGCCGTCGCCCACGCGGCGCTTGCGACGGCGGCGCCCCGCGTCCTCGGCCGAGACCGAGGCCGACGAGGAGCCCGCGTGCTTCTCGCCCCGCCCGGAGCCCTGCGGGCCGTTGGAACCCTGCGACCCGCCGGACCCGTTGGACGAGCGACGACGCTTGCGCTTGGTGTCGACGAAGATGTCGGAGTCATCCGGCGCGGCCTCGGGAACCTTGCCCATCCTGCGGTCGAGCTCGGCCAGGGCCATCTGGACGTCCGGCGAGTCGAGCCTGTCCAGCACCTCGCGCGTCACGGTGTCCGGACGGCAGGGGCAGCCCAGCTCCTCGGACTTCTTGCGCGCGGCCTCGGAGGCCGTCATGTCGGCGAGCGGCACGCGCAGCTGCTTGCCGTTCTCCAGACGCAGCGTGAGGCGCTCCTTGGGCGTGTCGTACTCCACGATCTTGGCCTTGCCGAGCGGCGTGTCGATGACGGCGTTGCGCTTGGGCGCGCGGCTCTTGAAGTCGCGGTAGGCCTCGAACTCGTAGCGCAGGCAGCACATGAGGCGGCCGCACGCGCCGGAGATCTTGGTGGAGTTGAGGGGCAAATCCTGCTCCTTGGCCATGCGGATGGAGACCGGGTCAAAGCCCGTGGAAAAGCGGCGACAGCAGAGCTCCTGACCGCAGTGCCCGTAGCCGCCCACGATGGCCGCCTCCTCGCGGACGCCGATCTGCCGCATGTCTATCCGCACGTGGAACTCGCGCGAGAGGTCGCGCACGAGCTGGCGGAAGTCCACGCGCTCCTCGGCGGCGAAGTAGCAGACGGCCTTGTCGCCGTCGAAGAGGAACTCCACGCCCACCGGCTTCATGTCCAGGCCGGACTCCTTCACGTGCCGGCGGAAGGCGGGCATGGCCTCCTCCCCGCGGCGGGCGAGCTCGTCCGCGAGGTCGAGGTCCTCCTCGGTGGCTATGCGCAGCACGTCGTTCAGCCGCGCGCGGCCTATGACCTCGGAGAGCTTCTCGTCCGTTACCTCGCGGGCATCGCCGGTTGCGAGGCCAATCTCCTGGCCGCGCTCCGTGCGGCAGATGACGTGGTCGCCCTCCTGGGCTCCGGTGCCCGCCGGGCTGAACCAGAGGTCGCGCGCGGCGTAGGTGAACTTCACCGGGATGACGGTAGGCATGTGAGCGCCTCCTTGACAGAGAGCAGCATGACCTCGAGGGCCAGCTGCGGCGATACGTTGTGGGCGAGGTCGTCCGCGGCGCGCGCGCTGGCCTCGAGGGCGCGCAGCGCGCCGGCGGTGTCCGACGACGCCGCCAGGCGGTCGACGGTTGCGGCCGCGTCCTCGTTCACGAGCTCCGAGGGGACGTCCTCGCAGCGCAGGAGCACGTCGCGCAGGAGCGAGTCGACGGCGGCCAGGACCTCCATCATACCCGAACGCTCCCGGGCGGTGAGCTCGCGCTTGTTGGCGTCCTCCGCCTGCTTGAGCGCGGCGGAGGTGAGAAAGTCCTGGCTCTCGCTCAGGGCCTCCCTCTGCGCGTCCTCGACGTCCTTGAGCGGGACCTTCACGGCGGCCACGATCTCCCGCGCGGCGAGAAGGACGTCCCAGGAGTCGTCCCGTGCAAGCGCGTCCAGCGTGTCCACCACGAGGCGCCTGACCTGCTGGCGCGCGGGCGAGCGCAGGTAGTCCACGGCCCGCGCCGGGGTGCCCGCCACGGCGAGCGCCACGCGCGCCTCCGCGCGGGTGGCGGCGCAGGAGCGCATGACGGACTCGAGCCCCGCCTCGGGCGAGACCACGCGGAAGGGGACCTGCTGGCAGCGCGAGACGATCGTGGGGAGCATGGCGGCCACGCTGCGGCCGCAGAGGATGAACATCACGTTCCCGGGCGGCTCCTCGAGCGTCTTGAGCAGGGCGTTTGCCGCCGTGCCGCGGAGCAGCTCGCAGCGCTGGAGGATGTACACCTTGGTTGCGGCGCGCACGGGGGCGAGGCTGGCGTCCTCGATGAGCTCGCGGATCTGCGACACGAGGTAGCCCGTGGCGCTCCCCGGCTCGAGCCAGCGGACGTCCGGATGCGTGCGGTGCGCGACGCGTCGGCACTCGTCGCAGGTGCCGTCCCCACCGGAGGGGCACACCACGCACGTGGCCAGCGCCTCAGCGGCCTCGTGCTTGCCCGAGCCCGGCACGCCGAGGAAGAGGTAGGCGTGGGAGAGACGCCCCTCGGCGAGCGCGGTTGCCAGGAAGTCGCGGACCCGCGGCTGGTC
>CAZCTE010000083.1:0-6176 GCA_964501395.1 uncultured Atopobium sp. | reverse complement strand
CGCGCCGCGCGATCCAGTGGTGGCCGCCCACGGTCTCGAGCCACCAGATCTCGTCGACGTCGGAGAAGGCCACGCCGTTCATCTCGTAGGTGCCGTAGCGCTCGAGAAGCGCGCCCAGGCGCAGGACGCCGTCGCGGGCGCTCGTGGCGTAGGGGAGCACCAGCGTGACCATGTCCTCCTCGCCGATGCCGCCGGGCGTGCCGGTGGCCGCGTCGTAGCGCACGAGCGGGTCGGCCGCGAGCACGCGCTCGTTGGTGGTGATGGTCTCCGTGGCGCTCATGCCCACGTTGCGTTCGTTGAAGCCGGCCTCCTCCCAGAGGCCCTCCTTGAGGTCGGCGTTGGGCAGGGCGGTGTAGCGCATGCCGGGCTCGGCGAGCTCGATCTCAAGATGCGAGATCACGCTCTTGTAGACGGTCCCGGCGGCCGGCGCCTCGCGCGCGACGAAGCGCTTGGGGCAGAACTCGCCGTTGGGCGAGTCCTCGTTGCGGGCGACGATGGTCGACCCGTCGTAGCTGGCCTTCCTGCCAACGAGGATGGTGGTGCAGGGCATGGGTCCTCCTTCGTGCGGCCGGCGGATCGTGCCGGCGCGTCGTGTGCGTAGGGAACATCTTAGCGGCACGGCGAGAAGGGCGTGAGCTCGCCTCGCACGCCCTACAGATTGGCGCTCACGTCCTCCGAAAGAGGCGCTGTCGCGTACAACCAGCGCCACCCTGTGCCCGCCGCGCCCGCTCGCGCGGCCTCCAAAGCCGCGAACTTCTCATCCAGGCGCAGCACATCTGACAGGCCGCAAGAATTTAGTCTATCAGCCTCCCAAGGCGGCTTCGGCGCCCTCACTCACGCCGCCTCGGCGAGCGGCCATTACCATTCCAAAATGGAATACATAGCGGTTTAACTGGAATTGATGTGGAAGATACCTCGTCTTAACATTTCGCCAACGCCCGATGAAAGAGGTCCACATGATTATCGATGCGAACTCCTATTGGTTTGACGAGAGCGTCTTCACGGACGATGACCTTCGCGAGCGGTTTCTCGCCGAGATTCCTCGTGCCTACGACACCGAGGGGTACATGACCACGACCCCCTCGGGCAAGCGGCAAATTGTCATCGAGAAGCCCGCGGGCTACCCGGGTCTCAACTACCTCGAGGGCGACTACGTGCTCGAGCGCCGCCTCGCCGACATGGACGAGGGCCGGGTCGACAAGGCCGTCCTCAAGCTCCCGGGCTGCCACGAGTGGCTTTCGCTCGACATGTGCAAGCGCTTCAACGAGGGCATGGCGCGCGATGCGGAGGCGTCGCGCGGTCGCCTGGTTGGGCTTGCCGTCGTGCCGCCGTACGGGACGAGGGCAAACCTCGCCGAGGTGGACCGCTGCCTGGACGAGTACGGGTTCGCCGGCGTGCAGCTCTGCGCACACTACGGCACACGCTACCTGGACGATCCCGCGTTCGCGACGTTCTTCGATCACCTCGACGAGCGCGGGGCCACGGTGTACGTGCACCACGTGCCCGTTCCCGTGGACAGCGCGTCCATCCTCCCGTACGACAACCTGCGCCGTTCCTACGGGCGCTGCATCGACCAGACCACGGCGATCGGCCGCGAGGTGTTCAGCGACTTCTTCGTCCTCCACCCGCATCTCAAGATGGTCCACTCCATGCTCGGTGGTGCGTACTTCGCCTTCAAGGAGATGCTCATGCCCCACGGCCCGCAGAAGAAGGATGACGCCGGGCGCTTCTCCGCCAATACGGAGGAGGTCGCCGCGCGTCTGGAGAAGAACGTCTTCTTTGACATGTCCCACGCGCAGCCGTGGGGAGACACGCTGCTCTCCTGCGCTGTCGAGGTGCTTGGGGCGGACCATATCGTCTTCGGCAGCAGCTACCCGGTCAAGCGCGAGTGGCTCACCGAGGGCGTGGCCACGGTCGAGGCCATGACGGCCTCCGACGAGGACAAGGCGCTGATTCTGGGCGGGAACGCCCAGCGCCTCTACGGGATAGCGTAGGTGACGTCATGCGCGCGGGAGCGGGAGCTGCGACGGTCGAACTTGACGACGTGCTGCCCTTTGACGGGTTTGACGAGGTGAGACACCCCCTGCGGGCACGTGCGCTCGTGGTGGAGGCGCCCGAGGCGGTGGACGATGCGTCAGGCAAGGCATCCAGTGACGTGAGAGGCGCCAGTCGGGTCTGCTTGGTGTCACTCGAGGTCACCTCGATGCGAGAGGATTTGGTGCGCATTGCGCGTGAGGTCGTTGAGCGGGAGACCGGCTGCGCAGGACCCCGGGTCTGGCTGTGCGCGACGCACACCTTCTCGGCTCCTCACGTGCGGACGCCCGAGCACCTCGCGTCGGACGATGAGCGTGCGAGAAACGACAGGCTGCGCGACGCCTACCTCGGTGCGGTGCGCATGGCGGCCCGGCGAGCCGTGGCCTCCCTCAGACCCGCGACGCTCGAGGTGGGGGAGGGCACCTGCTCGGTCAACGCCAGCCGTGACGTCGAGACGCCCGCAGGATGGTGGCTGGGCACGAGCGACGTGGGGTTCTCGGACCACACGCTGCGCGTGCTGAGGTTCCGCGGGGCTGACAGCTCGCCCGTCGCCGTGGTGTTTTCCGCCGATGTCGCATCGTCGGTGCTCGACGGGTCGCGGACGTCTGAGGGGCGACGCGTGGTGTCGGCGGACCTCGCTGGGTTTGCCGCGGCGCGCCTCGAGCGCGAGGAGCCCGGCTGTCCCGTGCTGTTCCTCGCGGGCGCCGCGGGCGACCAGGCCCCGCGCGAGCGTGCCGTGCGCTATGAGGTGAGCGTCTCGGGGGAGGTCCTTGAGGTCGACGCCCGCGAGGAGGGGTACCGGATGCTCCACCAGCAGGGCACGTGCCTCGCGGATGACGTGCGCGAGGCGCTCGCGGCGGCGCGCGAGGTCCCCTGCGACGTCGTTGGCGCCGCCTGCCGCTCCGTTAGCTACCCCGGTCAGGCGCGCCCCGCAGCGCGCCCGGTCGCGCCCAGCCGGAGCTGGGCGCCCGCGGAGGCCGACCCGATGGCGACCACGCTGTACGCCCTGCGCCTGGGCCCGGTCGTGCTCGTGGGCTTCGAGCCCGAGCTCTCGTCCGCCACGGGTGCCGCCATCCGGGACGGCGCGGGATCGCCCGCGATCGTGGCGACGATGGTGAACGGGGCCCAGAAGTACCTTCCCGAGGCGAGCGCCTACGACCGCGCGACCTACGAGGCCATGAGCTCGGGGTTCGCGCGCGGCTCGGCTGAGCGTCTGACGTGCGACGCACTCGACCTCGTTCGGGGGCTCGCGGAGAGGAGCGTCTGACATGATGAACGTGGGATGCTCGCGGCACTGCATAACGCCGCAGTTCGACGACTTCTACCTCATTGGGTATCGGGATCCCGTCAGGTTCCAGCCCGCCTCGGGCGTGCACGACGACATCTTCTCGAACGCCCTGCTCCTGAGGGACGACGTGGGGGAGGAGCTCTTTGTCTTCTCGGCGGACGTGCTCGAGTTCGAGGAGCCCATGGCCGAGGACGTCAAGACGCTCCTCGCGCGGGACTGCGGCATCGACCGCGACCACGTGCTGCTGTGCGCCACGCACGACCACAGCTCCGTGGTGGGCTACCACCGCTCGTGGTACACCGGCAAGTTCGACCAGCGGTACTACGACTTCTTCGTGGGCGTCATCCGCGCCTCGCTCGAGGAGTGTCGAGCGTCTGCCCGGCCCGCGACGGCGCGCATGGGGCAGCAGGAGGTTCTCGGCTTCTACGGCAACCGCAACCACGCCGACGCCCCGGCCGACAACATGGTCACGGTCCTCGAGTTCGTGGGCACGGACGGCGCGCCGTTCGCGGGCTTGGTCAACTGGGCAACGCACTCCACGGTGCTGCCGGGCTCAAACACCTGGCTCACCGCGGACCTCGCGGGCTCGGTGAGCAAGCTGCTGGGCCCGTCCCTCGGCTACTACCCGGCGATGATCGTCGGCGCGGCGGGCGACTGCTCCAACCGGCTCTTTAGGCAGGGTCGCGACTTCGCCGAGCTCGAGCGCGAGTCCACGGGGCTCGCTGAGCGCATCGCCCAGATCCCGCGCACGAAGCCGGTCGAGCTCAGCGGCATCCGCTGCCAGACCGTCTTCCACACCATCCATCACGACATGTCCTTCGTGCACGAGACCGTGCGCGCCGAGATCGAGCGCCTCTCCGCGACCCGGGAGGACCGCGAGAAGCATGCCAACCGCATCAGGGACCTCGAGCGACGGCTTGAGGTTGACGCGTTCCACCTCGACGCGAAGGCCTGGGTGTTTGACCTGGGCGGGATGCAGCTCGTGGCGTTCCCCGGCGAGCTGGGCTCGGCCTTTGGGCGCGAGCTCAGGGATGCCTGCCCGGTGCCGCAGCTGCTCGCCGGCTATGCGAACGGCTACTACGAGTACTTCATGCCGCGCGCCGAGTACGGCCTCTCGTTCGAGACGGTGGGCAGCCCCATCCCGCCGGGCGAGCCCGAGCGGATGGTGGACAAGATCAGGCAGGCGTCGCAGCTCCTGCTCGGTCGAGGCGGGGCGTAGCGCGGCGTTGCGCCCGAACGGCGACAGACCCGCGCGGCGCCTGACGCCAGAACTCTGGTCATTGTTTCACGCGTGATTGCCGGCGTGGCCGGGGTCACCGTGGATGAACGGCATCTCGCGGTGCCGGGAATAGGAGGAGACCATGAAGTACGAGGCACTTTGTAGGTCGATCATCGAGCGGGTGGGAGGCGAGAAGAACGTTGTCAGCGTCCGTCACTGCGTGACGCGCCTGCGCTTCCGGTTGCGCGACGAGTCCAAGGCCGACACCGAGGCGACCAAGGCCATCGACGGCGTGGTGAACGTCGTCCGGGCCGGAGGAGAGTTCCAGGTGGTCATCGGCACGCACGTGGAGGAGGTGTTCGACGAGCTCGTCAAGATTGGCGGGTTCAAGACGGAGGACGCCCTCGATGTCAACGAGGACGCCCCCGCCAAGAGCGAGGACGGCCCGGTCAGTCGCTTCCTCGCCATGGTGAGCGCCATCTTCCAGCCCGTGCTCGGCATGATGGTTGCCGCCGGCATGATTAAGGCTCTGCTTACGATAGCCAGCCTGGCGGGCGTGCTCGCGGAGGATAGTACCACCTACATCATCCTCTCCGCCATCGGCGACACCGTCTTCTACTTCCTGCCCGTCGCCATCGGCTACACGAGCGCCGAGCGCTTTGGGCTCAAGGGCATCTACGGCATTGTCCTCGGCGGCGTGCTGTGCTATCCCACGCTGGTGAGCTTGGCCAGCTCCGACGCGCTCTACACGCTCTTCAGTGGCACGATCTTCGAAGCCGACGTCACCGCGACGCTCTTTGGCATCCCGGTGGTGCTGCGCGACTACTCGTCGTCGGTCTTCCCGGCGATCATCGTCGTGTTCGTGGCTTCAAAGCTGTTCAAGTGGCTCAACCGCGTGATTCCGTCTCTGGTGCGCAGCTTCCTGGTCCCGTTCATCACCCTGCTGGTGAGCTCGATTCTCGGGCTGCTCATCATCGGGCCCGTCGCGGCCATCCTACAGGACGTGTTCACCCAGATCATCCAGGCCTGCATTAACCTCAACGCAGGCATCGCCGGCCTCGTTCTGGGCACCTTCTGGTCCATCCTGGTCATGTTCGGCCTGCACATGGGCATCATCCCGCTGTTCGCGCTCAACGTTGCCACCTACGGCTACGACGTCATCAATCCGCTGATCTTCACGGGCTGCTTTGCCTCCCTCGGCGCCTGCGCCGGCCTTTTCGTGCGCACCAACGCGGAGGAGCGCACCAACGTTCTCGTCCCCTCGATGGTCTCGACGTTCTTTGGTGTCAACGAGCCCTGCCTCTATGGCGTTCTCGTGCCGCGCAAGAAGGTCATGTGGTCCTCGTTCGTCGCGGCTGGCATCGGCTCCATGATCATTGGCTTCTGCGGCGGCAAGCTCTACAACTTCGGCCCGTCCGGCCCTCTTGGCCTTCCCGGCTTCCTGAGCCCCGACGGCATCGACCTAGGCTTCATCTCCATGATTATCGGCGCGATTGTTACGTTTGCCCTGGCGTTCGCTGCGGCGATGATCATTGGTCCGACCAAGGACGCCGACAAGTCCAAGGCCGTCCAGGCGGCATAACGTCAAGGGGCGGGCGTCTTGAACGGCGCGATAGGGGAGCAGTGCGTTCGAGC
>CAZCTE010000082.1:2139-6184 GCA_964501395.1 uncultured Atopobium sp. | reverse complement strand
CTCGGCCTGCGTTGCTCTGTCTCGTCACGCCCCATGCGATGCCGCCGCCCCGCTCCCGCGCCTCTTTCCCGGCGCGGACGCTACACGTACGCGACGGCCTTGATCTCCACCTTGGCAGCCTTGGGGAGCGCGGCCACCTCGAAGGCGGCGCGGGAGGGGTACGGCGCCTCGAAGAACTCGCCGTAGACCTCGTTCATGGCGGCGAAGTCGCTGATGTCGTCGAGCAGGACGGTCACCTCGGCCACGTCGGCCATGGTGGCGCCGGCGGCCTCGAGGATGTTCCTGACGTTGGTGAGGCTCTGGCGGGTCTGCGCCTGGATGTCGTCGCCCGCGAACTCGCCGGTCTCGGGAACGATGGGCAGCTGGCCGGACACGTGGATCGCGCGGGTGCCGGTGGCGGACGCCGCCGCGGAGTAGGGGCCGAGCGCCGCGGGGGCCTTGTCGGTGACGATTGCCTCGATTGCCATGGTGGTCTCCTGTCTGTCGTGTGCCGTGTCCGTGCGTTTGGGCGGGGCGCCAACCCGGAGTCCGCGCCGCAGCCCGCATTCTCCTATCTTGCCACGTACCGCCCCGGCGTGGCGCCGGTGGGCTCGCCGTCGCGGGCAACGAGCTCGCCGCCCACGTACACGAGGTGCGCGCGACCGTGCGCCTCGAGGCCCTCCCAGGGCGTGTAGTCCACGGCCTGGTGCTGGGCTGCCGCGCGTATGGTCCAGCGGGCGGCGGGGTCCCACACGCACACGTCCGCCGCGGCGCCCTCTGCCAGGCGCCCCCGCTCCGGCCACAGGCCGAAGACGCGCGCGGGGCCCTCGGAGAGCAGGCGGCAGAGCGCCATGGGGTCGAGCTGGCCCTCGAAGGTGGTGGCCACCACCGCCGGGCGGTGCTCGATGCCGGGGCCGCCGTTGGGGATCTGGGTGAAGTTGCCGCCGCGGTCCGGCCGGCCGCGGTCCTTCTGGCCCACGAGGTTGAACGAGCAGTGGTCCGTGGCGATGGAGTCCACCTCGCCCGCGAGCACGGCGCCGCGCAGGGCGCGCACGTCGGAGGGCTTGCGCAGGGGCGGGCTCATCACGTACTTGGCGCCCGCGAAGCCGTCTGAGCCCCCCTCGAGGTAGCGGGTGTCGTCGAGCGTGAGGTACTGCGGGCAGGTCTCCACGTAGATGCCCCGCTGGCCCCGGGCGCGGGCGGCGCGCACGGCCGCGAGCCCCAGCTCGGTGGAGAGGTGCACCACGTTCACGCGGGCGCGCGCGATCTGCGCCAGGCAGAGCAGGCGGCTCACGGCGTCCGCCTCGGCCTCGGGCGGGCGCGAGAGCGGGTGGCCCTCCGGGCCCGTGATGCCCGCGTCCAGCACCTTGCGCTGCAACTCGTTCACCACGTCGCCGTTCTCGCAGTGCACGCAGAGCACGGCGTCGAGGTCGCGGACCTCCTCCAGGCAGCGCAGGGTCTCGGCGTCCGTGAGGCGCAGGTGGTCGTAGGCGAGGTAGGTCTTGAAGCTGGCCACGCCCGCCTCGCGCATGCGGCGCATCTGGGCCGGCGAGTCCGGCCCCCACTCGGAGATGGCCATGTGGAAGCCGTAGTTGGCCGCGCAGCCCGCCCCGCTCCGGGCGCGGCGGTGCCACTCGGCGAGGGCCTCGTCCATGGTGACGCCGCGGTCGGCCGTGGCGTAGTCCACCACGCAGGTGGTGCCCCCGCAGGCCGCGGCGCGCGTGCCGGTCTCAAAGCTGTCGGCCGTCCAGTCCATGCCGGTCCAGCACTGCAGGTGGGTGTGCGCGTCGATGAAGCCGGGGAAGACCCAGCAGCCGGAGACGTCCTCCACCTCGTCGGCAGGCCCGGGCTCCAGGTGCGCCGAAAGGGCAACGATTCTGTCGCCCTCGAGCGCCACGTCGCCGCGGCGCAGGCCCTCCGGCGTCACCAGCGTGCCATTCGCGAGTATCCTCATGCCCGCTCCCTTCTCTCCAAGAGCGCGGCCTCCAGCCGCGCGAGGTCCTCCCGCGTGTCCACGTCCGCGAGCTCCCAAGGTCCCTCGGCCTCCACGCTCCGCAGGCGCTCCGCGAGCTCCGCCCGCCCGGCGAGAAGCGCCCGGCCGCCCACGTCCCCCTCCAGGCGCGCGAGCGCGCCGAGCAGGTCCTGGGGCCAGAGCACCGGGTTGCCCGTCGCGCCGTGCCACGAGAGGCGCACGATCGCCCGCGGGTCGTGCGTGAGGGCGGCCGCCATGGCCCGCACGCTCCCCTCCCCCAACAGCGGCTGGTCCCCCGTGACGAAGAGGCAGCCGGCGCGCTCGCCGAGCGCCGTGAGCCCCGCGCGCACGGTGTCGCTCTTGAGCGGGCCCGCGGCGCGCACGCAGCGGACGCCGAGCGTGCCGCAGAGCTCCTCGACGCCGTCCCAGCGCGTCACCACCACCACGTCGAGCAGGTCGGCGGGCAGCGCCGAGAGCGTGCGCTCGAGGACGGGCATGCCGTCGAGCGGCGCCAGGAGCTTCTCGCCCGGCGCGCCGCAAAAGCGCGCGCCCTCGCCGGAGGCCATGACCACGCAGCCAAGGCGCGCCACGTCACACAGGCCCGAGAAGCACGTGGCGTAGGCCGAGGCGAGGGCCCGGCGACTCTCCCGCTCGAAGGCCCGGTAGCGGGCTATGACGTCCTCCGCCCGCGGCGTGAGGCGCGAGCCGCCCCCGCCCTGGCCGCCCACCGTGCGCTCGGTGAGCGGGAAGCCGAGGACGCGCTCGGCCTCGTGAACGAGGCGCGTGGCCTTGGTGTAGGCCATCCCCATGCTGATGGCCGCGGCCCGCAGGCTCCCCAGCTCGCCCACGCGCTCGAGCAGGGCGACGGGGCCGGGCCCAAAGACCCGACGCCCGTCGTCGTCCAGGAGATATGCCCTGAGGTCGGGTCTCATGCCCGCGCCTCCGTTCCTCGTGCCCGCTCGTGTGCGGCGGCGGTTGCGTGCGGCGGCCCCTCCGGCGCTCTGCCGGCCGCCTCGCGCCTCGCCTCCCGCTAGCCTCGTACCATCGTACCCGTCCTGCCGGCGATGGCGTCGCCCGCGCGCTCGAGGTGCGAGATCACCGCGGCCCGCCCGGGGGCGGAGCGCGCGAAGCCCACGGCGGCCTGGACCTTGGGCAGCATCGAGCCGGGGGCGAACTGGCCCTCCTCGATGTAGCGCTCGGCCTCCTCGGGCGTGAGCTCGTCGAGCCAGCGCTGGTCCGGCCTGCCAAAGTTCACGGCCACCCTCTCCACCGCCGTGAGGATCACGAGGAGGTTTGCCCCCAGCTGCTCGGCGAGCCGGGCCGCCGCGAAGTCCTTGTCGATGACCGCGGCCGCGCCCTTGAGGTGGTTGCCCTCGGTCCTAAAGACCGGGATCCCGCCGCCCCCGCAGGCCACGACCACGTGGTTGGTCTCCACGAGCGAGCGGATGGTGTCCAGCTCCACGATGCCCACGGGCCGCGGGGAGGCCACCACGCGCCGGAAGCCGCGCCCCGCGTCCTCCACCACTTCGTAGCCGCGCTCCGCGATCATGCGGTCCGCCTCCTCGCGGGTCATGAAGGCGCCGATGGGCTTGGTGGGGTGCTCGAAGGCGGGGTCGTTGGGGTCCACCTCAACCTGGGTGAGCACGGTGGCCGCGCCGCGGCCTATCCCGCGGTCGAGCATCTCCTCGCGCAGGGCGTTCTGCAGGTCGTAGCCTATGTAGCCCTGGCTCATGGCCACGCAGACCGAGAGCGGGCAGGGGATGTAGCGCTCCGGGTCGGACCGCGTGAGCTGCGTCATGGCCTCCTGGATCATGCCCACCTGCGGGCCGTTGCCGTGCGCGACCACGACCTCGTGGCCCTGCTCGATAAGGTCCACGATCGCGCGCGCCGTGCGCCGCGAGGCCACCATCTGCTCAGGCAGGCTGCTGCCCAGTGCATTACCCCCGAGCGCAACAACGATACGCATCGACATGAAGGCTCCTAGGATCGCGGGCGGACAGGGAGACGTGCCGAGCAGGACGGGCCGCCCGGGGCGGCGGGCCGGCAGGCGCAGGACGAGAAGCGCCGGGGCCGCCCGGGAGTCAGCGAGCGACT
>CAZCTE010000082.1:0-2039 GCA_964501395.1 uncultured Atopobium sp. | reverse complement strand
AGCGAGCGACTCCCGTGCGGCCCTCCGGCGCGGACGGACGCGGGCTACGCCTGGTTCCAGCGCGGGCGGCCGGCCTGCTCGAGCTCCGCGAGGGTGGCCACCGGGTCCTTGACCTTCTGCAGGAAGATCATCGCGGCGATGGCGTAGGGCTTGTAGCTGGCCTCCTTGTAGAGGCCCACGCGGTGCGCGTCAAAGACGTCGGCCATGACCTCGCCGTGCTCGCAGGAGACGCCGGAGATGTCGGCCGGCAGCGGGTGCATGTAGATGGTCTCGTCCCCGTGGGCGGTTCTCGCCATGAGGTCGCGGGTGGTGCACCAGTCCTGGTGCGTGGCGTTCTGGGCCAGGAGCTCCTGCTCCAGGGCCTTGATGCCCGCGTCGTCGCCGGCGGCGTAGAGCTGGGTGCGGCGCTCCATGGCCGCGTAGGGCGCCCAGCTCTTGGGGATCACCACGTCGGCGCCCTCGAAGGCCTCCTCCATCGAGCCCACCTGGCGGAAGGTGCAGCCGGACTCGGCGGCGTAGGCCTTGGCGGCCTCCACGCGGTCGCCCATGAGGTCGTAGCCCTCGGGGTGCGCGAGGGTCACGTCGGCGCCAAAGCGGGGCAGCAGCGAGATGAGCGACTGCGGGCAGCTGAGCGGCTTGCCGTAGGAGGGCGAGTAGGCCCAGGTCACGGCCACCTTCTTGCCGCGGAGGGCCTCCAGCCCGCCGAACTCCTCGATGAGGTAGAGCACGTCGGCCGAGGACTGGGTGGGGTGGTCGGAGTCGGACTGCAGCGAGATGAGCGTGGGCCGGTGGTCGAGCACGCCGTCGGCGTAGGCCTCGGCCACGGACTGCGCGACCTCGGCCATGTAGGCGTCGCCGGCGCCGATGTACATGTCGTCGCGGATGCCGATGACGTCGGCCATGAAGGAGATCATCGTGGCGGTCTCGCGCACGGTCTCGCCGTGGGCGATCTGGGACTTCTTCTCGTCGAGGTCCTGGAGCTGGAGGCCCAGCAGGTTCGTGGCCTTGGAGAACGAGAAACGCGTGCGCGTGGAGTTGTCGCGGAAGAGCGAGACCGCGAGGCCGGAGTCGAAGATGCGCGGCGAGATGTTGCGCTCGCGGAGGTTGCGCAGGGCGGCCGCGGTGGCGTAGAGGGCGCGCAGCTCGTCGGTGGTCTTGTCCCAGGTGTGCAGGAAGTCGGAGTCGTACATGCCGGAGAAGTCGCAGCCCTCGAGGTCCTTGAGGAGGGCGGAGAAGTCCTTGGCCATGCGGGGTCCTTTCTCTTGGCGCGGGTTGGCGGGCGGTGGGGTGCGGGCGGGGTGACGGAGCCTGGTGCGGGGCCCGCCCCCGCGCGGCTACTTGATGTCGTTGTCGGTGGCGCCGGCGCGGAACACGGTGACGTCCTCGGTGCCCTTGGACGGGTCGTAGAGGTTGAGCGCGGCCACGTAGAGCGCGGCGCAGGTCACGAGGTCCTGCTTGTAGGTGACCTCGTTGGGCGCGTGCGCCTGGCTCTCCGCGCCGGGGCCAAAGCCCACGCAGGGGATGCCGTAGCGCCCCTGGATGGAGACGCAGTTGGTCGAGAAGGTCCACTTGTCGCAGAGGGGACGCCCCGCGCGCTTGTCCATGGAGGCCTCGCAGCCGATGCGCTCCTCGCCGAAGAGGGCGTGGTGGGCGTCCACGAGCGCCTGGACGTGCGCGGCGCTCTCGGCGTTGATCCACGTGGGGAAGTAGGCCTCGGTCTCGTAGACGGTGCCCGTCCAGCTCGGGCGGTCGTACATGTACATGGAGACCTTGACGTCATCGCCGTACTTCTTCACGGAGGGCAGGTCGCGGATCTCCTGGAGGCAGGAGTCCCAGGTCTCGCCCGCGGTCATGCGGCGGTCGATGGAGATGGCGCAGGAGTCGGCCACGGCGCAGCGGCTGGGGCTCGTGTAGAAGACCTGCGAGACGGTGCAGGTGCCGCGGCCGAGGAAGCGCGCGTCCTCGTAGTGCTCGGGGTTGTAGCGCGGGTCGAGCATCTTGACGAGGCCCTTGATCTGGGTGGACTCGTCACAGCCGTT
>CAZCTE010000081.1:0-6258 GCA_964501395.1 uncultured Atopobium sp. | reverse complement strand
TCAACTACACCACGAGCGAGGACTTCACCCGCATCACCGAGTTCAAGAACATGACGGGGCAGGCGGTCCCCGGAAAGACCACCATCATGCGCGAGTACCCCAAGGCCTACGAGCCGGGCTGCGGGGAGACGCCCTACTATGCCATCCTGGAGGACGAGAACATCGAGCTCTACCGCCGCTACCGCGAGCGCGTCTCGGGCCTCGTCAACTTCCACTGCGTGGGCAGGCTCGCCGAGTACCGCTACTATGACATGGACCAGGTCGTCTCCTCAGCTCTCGACCTCTCAGACGAGCTCATCTCGGAGCACAACTAGGGGAGGCCGGACACGCCGGACCCGGCGGGCCCCTCGGGGCCCGCGCTCGTGAAGAAGGATCCTCGACGATGAACAAGACCATCACCTTTGGCATCCCCTGCTACAACTCCGCCGAGTACATGGACCACTGCATCGAGTCCATACTCGAGGGCACGGGCTACGCCGAGGACGTCCAGATCGTCATCGTGGACGACGGCTCCACGAAAGACGAGACCCCCGCCAAGGCCGACGCGTGGGCCGCGCGGCACCCGGGCATCATCAAGGCCGTCCACCAGGAGAACGGCGGGCACGGCACGGCCGTGATGACGGCGCTTGCCAACGCCGACGGCGTCTACTTCAAGAACGTGGACTCGGACGACTGGGTGGACGGCCCCGCCGTGCGCGAGCTTCTCGACACGCTGCGGCGCTTCGTGGAGCTCGGCGAGTGCGTGGACCTGGTGGTTACCAACTACGTGTACGAGCACGTGGAGGACGACACGAGGCACGTCGTCGACTACCGGCACGTGCTGCCCGTGGGGAAGGTCTTCAACTGGGGGCAGATCGGCCACTTTGGGATGGCGCAGTACCTCCTCATGCACGCGCTCACGTACCGCGTGGAGACGCTGCGCGGGGCGCGCCTCCAGATGCCGCCCCACACCTTCTACGTTGACAACATCTACGCGTACGTGCCCTTCCCGCGCTGCCGCAGCCTCTACTACCTGGACGCGGACGTGTACCGCTACTTCATCGGCCGCGAGGACCAGTCCGTCAACGAGACGGTGCTCACGAGCAGGATCGACCACTACTGGCGCGTGGCCCGCGTGATGATGCACGCCTACCACGTCTATGACGATGTCAGCGTGGTGCAGCTGCGCAGCTACATGATGAACTACTTTACCATCATCATGGCCATCTGCTCGGTGTTCTCGAGGCTGAGCGACCGGCCCGACGCCATGGAGCAGCTCCAGGCGCTCTGGGACGAGCTCAAGGCCTACGACCGGCGCATGTACCGCCGGGCGCGCCGGGGCGTGGTGGGCATAGCCACCAACCTGCCCGGGTCCATGGGCAAGCGGGTCACCGTCGGCTTCTACCACGCGGCGCAGCGGATTGTGAAGTTCAACTAGCGCTCAACGAGCCGCTCGCAGCGGGGATGCGCCCCGACCTTCTCGCCTGCTCACTGGGCTGCGCCCAGAAGTCGCTGGCGAGAAGGTCGGGGCGCTCCTGCTCGGTCTGCTGAAGCCGTTTTGGGGGAAGGGCCTGGCGCCGCTTATGCGAGGTCGCGGGCGGCGGGCAGGCCGTAGGCGCCCTCGGCCTGGCGGGCGCCGTCCGCGATGGCGCGCCCCAGGGCCCGCGTGGCGAGCGCCCCCACCACGTCAACCGGCGCCTCCACCTCGCCCGTTGCCATCACGAAGACGGTGTCGCCGTCGTTGGTGGTGTGGGTGGGGGAGATGGCGTGCGCGTAGGCGTCGGCCGCCATCTGGGCCACCTTCGTGGCCGCGGCCTTGGTGAGACGCGCGTTGGTGACCACGCAGGAGATCGTGGTGTTGGTGCGCGAGAGGGGCATCTGCGCGTATCCGCCGAGAAGGACCTCCTCGGTGTCCGCGAGCGCCGCGCCGTCCTCCGTGCGCAGGCCCGCGATCCTCTCGCCCGTGTCCGGGTCGCGGACGTCCCCGCAGGCGTTGACGGCGGCAACGGCGGCGCAGACGAGCTCGCCGGCCGTCTCGACGTCCTCGCCCAGGCCTGACTTCATCGCACGCGCCGGCCCCGCCAGCTTGCCCACGGTGCAGCCGGTGCCGGCGCCCACGTTGCCGCGGGGGAGGGGCGAGCCGTCGCCCGCGAGCGCGCGGGCGCACGCGGCGCGGCCGTCCTCGACGCCGGGGCGGACGGCGGGGTCGCCGCAGGCGAGGTCGAAGAGGCAGGCCCCCGAGACGATGGGGACCTTTGCCACGCCCACGTCGAGGCCCACGTCGTGGCGCTCGAGCTCCTCGGCAACGCCGCAGGCGGCGGCGAGGCCGAAGGCGCTGCCGCCCGAGAGCACGACGGCGTGGAGCACGTCCACGGTCTCCTCGGGGCGCAGGAGGTCCGTCTCGCGCGTGGCCGGCGCGCCGCCGCGCACGTCCACGCCGCCCGTTGCCCCGGCGGGGCAGAGGATGACGGTACAGCCGGTCCCGGCCCCCGCGTTGGTTGAGTGGGCGGCAAAGATGCCGGGCACCTGGGTGACGCTCTCGATGTTCCTCTCGCTAGGCAAGGGGGCCTCCCTTCGTGATGGCCTCGGCGGCGTAGTCCCTCCCGTCGCCCGTGAGCGCGCCGAGCTCCCGCACGAGCCGGGACACGGGGAGGCCCACGACGTTGGCGTAGTCCCCGGAGATGCGCTCGACGAGCAGGCGCCCCGCGCCCTGGATTCCGTAGGCGCCCGCCTTGTCGAGGGACTCGCCCGTGGCCACGTAGGCCGCTATCTGGGCCTCCGTGAGGGGCCAGAAGGTCACGTCCGTGGTCTCCACGAAGGTGCGCCCGGCGAGGCGGGATCCGTCCTCCGCGAGTAGCAGGGCGCAGACGCCCGTGGAGACGTGGTGGGTGCGGCCGGAGAGCTCGCGCAGCATGCGTGCGGCGTCGGCTGCGTCTACGGGCTTTCCGAGCGCCTCGTCGCCCATCCAGACGATGGTGTCCGCGGCCACGAGAAGCCCGTCCGCGGGCGCTGCGTCGAGCGTCGCGCGGGCGGCCTCGGCCTTGCTCGCAGCGAGGCGGGCGACGAGGTCCGCGGGGCTCTCGCCGGGCCGGCGCGCCTCGTCGATGCCCGCGGGGCGTATCTCGAGCTCGAAGCCGGCCTGGGAGAGCAGCTCCTGGCGGCGCGGCGACTGCGAGGCGAGAATCATGGGGGTCCTTTCGTGGATGGGGCATCCTGTGTCCGCGCGGAATCAAAAGTCCCGGGGCTGACAATCGCATAAGTCCAACAAATATAGGCGCCAACTGGGCAAACGCTGAAAATGCTTCGACATATGCGATTGTGAACCCCGGTGTGCGACGGTTGTGAGCCCCGAGCCTGCGGAACTCGGGGTCCCACGGGGGTGCGGAATCGATAAGAAACGGGGCGGGAGCCGTTTCGACTCCCGCCCCGCGTCTGAGACGCTGCGTCGAGCGCGCTACTCGACGACGATGGCGGAGACGGGGCAGTTGTCAGCAGCCTCCTGGGCGCTGTCCTCGGCCTCCTCGGGGACGTCCTCAACGGCGACGGCGACGCCGTCGTCAGAGATGGAGAAGACGTCGGGGCAGGTGCCCTCGCAGAGCCCGCAGCCGATGCAATCCTCGTTGACCGTAGCCTTCATAGTGGTTTCCTCTCTCTTGCCTGGGCCCCTCGCCCAAGTTGATACTCTTTGTACACGTTTGGGGCCCGCCGCGCAACACTTTTAACCGTATGGCCCAAACGGACGGGCAACCTGCGCAAACGTCCGCGAGTTTGGGTTTGCTCGCCGCGGGCCGGCGCGTTTCTCGGCGCCCCCGTGTCTTCAATCGGGGAGCGAACGTCCCTCCGCATGCGCAGGGGCTAGACGCGCTCGAGGAGCGTCACCGTCTCCACGTGGAAGGTCTGCGGGAAGAGGTCGACCGGGGTCACGCGGGCCGGGGCAAAGGTCCCCGCCTCCCCGAAGCGGGCGAGGTCGCGCGCGAGCGTGGCGGGGTCGCAGCTCACGTAGGCGATCGCGCGCGCGGGCTGCTCGGAGAGCCGCCTCACCACGTCCGCGGCAAGGCCCGCCCGGGGCGGGTCGACCACGATGACGTCCGCCTCGGTGTCCGGGAACTCGCGCCCGGCGTCCCCGCCGATGGGGTCCACGTTGTCGAGGCCGGCGGTCTCCAGGTTGCGCCGCAGGTCGCGCACCGCGGGGCCGTAGGACTCCACGGCCGAGACAAAGCCCGCGCGCCGCGCGAGCGGAAGCGTGAAGGTCCCGGCGCCGCAGTAGAGGTCCATGGCCTCCTCGTCCTGCTGCGGGTCGAGCGCCTCCATCACCAGCTCCACGAGCTTCTCGGCACCCCTGGTGTTCACCTGGAAGAAGGACGGGGCCGAGACGCGCATGCGCTCCTCGCCCACGACCTCGCCCCAGGAGCCGGCGCCGGCCAGGCGCTCCACGCCGGCGATCCTTCTGGCCCTGGCCGGCCCCTTCTGCATGACGCGCACGACGGAGGTGGGGGAGAGGGCGTCCGCGAGGACCTTGGCCGCCTGGGCGCGCGGGAAGGCGCCGGGGCGGTCCCAGAGGGCCACCTCCACGTCCTTGGTGCGGCGGGAGACGCGGATGCCCACGCGCTCGAGGCCGAGGCCGTGGCTGTTGGAGAGGTAGGCGAGCGCGCCCGCGACGGACTTGACGGCGCCGGCGTGCGCCTTGTCGAGCAGCCTGCAGCTCTTGACGCGGACCACGCCCTCGTCGCCGCGGGTGTGCATGCCGAGGACCGCCTTCCCGTTATGGCGGGCGACGGCGAGCTCAACCTTGTTGCGGTAGCCCCAGGGCTCGCCCGGCGAGACGAGCTCCGCCACGAGGCCCTCCGCGCGCTCGGCGCCCATGCGGCCCACGCGGGCGAGCGCGTCGACCACGGAGGAGCGCTTGGCGCGGGCCTGCGCCTCGTAGGAGAGCTCGGCCCAGGGGCAGCCGCCGCACGCGGCGGAGAAGGGGCAGGCGCTGGGCACGCGGTCGGCGGAGGGCCCCAGCACCTCCAGGGCGCGCGCGTGGTCCCAGCGCTCGCCCTCGCGGTCCACGAGGGCGCGGACGCGGTCGCCGGCCACCGCCCCCGAGACGAAGACGGCCTTGCCGGACTCGTCGCGCGCGACGGCGTCCGGGCCGTAGGTCATGCGCTCGCAGGTAAGCTCGAGCTCGCGCTGTGCGCTCATTCGTCACCTCCGCTGATGAGGACGTTGAGGGCCTGGCCGAGAAGGTCGAGGGCGCGCGCGAGGCGGCCCCGGCGGGCTTGGGCCGGCTTGGGCGGCCGCGGGGTCGCCGCGGGGTCGGTTGCGGGCAGCGGGCCGGCCGTGGGACGCGGGGCCGGCTCCGCGTCGGCTGCGGGCCGGGGCGCCGGCTGCGGGGCAGGCTCGGGCCGCGCGGCGGCCCGGGGGCTCTCGCCGGCGCCCTTCTCGCCCTCAAGCAGCGCCGGCGCGGCCTCGGGCTCGGGCCCCACGCGCGGCGCCCGAGCGGACGCGGCGCGCCTCTCGGCCGCCTCGCGCGCCCTCTCGTAGGCCTCGCGCAGGAGGGCCTCCTGGCAGTTGACGCGCGGCGCGCCCTCGGGCACCTCCACGCGCGCCCAGGTGCCCTCGGCGGTGAGCTGGCGCGCCTTCACGTTGTCGGCGAGCTGGAGGTCCATGAAGTGGCGCACGATCTTTCGGCACGCGGGGTCGCGCACGGGGTAGGCGATCTCCACGCGCCGCTCGGTGTTGCGGGTCATCATGTCCGCGCTCGAGAGGTAGATCGTGTCCGCGTCCTCGCCAAAGGCGTAGATGCGCGCGTGCTCGAGGAAGCGCCCCGCGATCTGGCGCACCACGAGGCCCTCCGTCTTGCCCGGCACGTCCGGCCTGATGCAGCAGATGCCGCGGACGACCATGACCACCCGCACGCCCGCCATGCAGGCCTCGGAGACCTTGTCTATGACGTCGCGGTCCGTGAGGGAGTTCATCTTGAGGAAGACGCGCGCCGGCCGGCCCTCCCGCGCGCGGGCGATCTCGCGGTCCAGGCCGTTCATGACGAGGGGCTTGAGGCCCACCGGGGCCACCCCGAGCTGGCGGTAGGTGCCGCGGAGGTTGCCGAGGGCGAGGTTGCGGAAGAAGGTGTTGCCGTCGGCCCCTATGCCCTCGTCGGCCGTGAGGAGCATGAAGTCCGAGTAGAGCGCGGCGGTCTTCTCGTTGAAGTTTCCCGTGCCTAGGCAGGTGACGCGGCGGATGCCGTCGTGGTCGTGGTAGGTGATCTGGCAGATCTTGGAGTGGCACTTGAAG
>CAZCTE010000080.1:0-6267 GCA_964501395.1 uncultured Atopobium sp. | reverse complement strand
GAGAAGCGACCGAACACGCCCCCGGCGACGATGCGCAGCTCCCACCATCTTCGCAACCTTGGTATTCCCACGTCGCCTCTGACGCGAGGCGTCAGAAACTTTCTGGGAGGCCGTTCGCGGACAATATACATCCGTTAACGGCATTCCTTCATCTGTCCGCATCTTTGGATTCCTTGTCTAGAGCGTTCAAAATCAGCTATTTACCAGCGGTTTTTTAAAACAAAAATAAACCGATGCCTGCTTGTTAATCATACCGGTACAATTTGACAACAAGTACCAATTATTCTAGCTTCGTATCGGGATAAAAGAACAAACCCCTGATAGATAGGGCCGTTCGGGACATTGGAAGGTACGCGCAGAGAAGGGGTGTTGCCTATGGGGAAGAAGACAGAGATTGTGCTCCTGACTCATGGGGGGTGGGGAGAGGCGCTCGTGAGGAGCCTCCGGATGATCCTTGGACCCATTGACTGTGTTCATGAGATTGCCCTCGAGCCGTCCTGCACCCTCTCCGAGTACATGGAGATGGTTCGAGAGTACGTGGACACCATCTCGCTCGACTCAATCATCATCACTGACCTCTTCGGGGGTACGCCATCAAACGTTGCGGCCGTCATCGGCAATCAGACCGGCATCAGAGTCTTCTGTGGGCTCAATGCCCCCATGTTGCTCGAGGCATGTATGGAGCTGCAGGGGGACGGAAGGCTCAACGGCGACGCAATCCTCTCTGCGGGCGCGCATGCCTGCAAAGACGTTGTTGCTGAAGTCAGGTCGAGCATGAGTTCAGGAAAGGAGGGGAGAAATGGGTAACATCGTGCTTACGCGGATCGACTCCCGTCTCATCCACGGTCAGGTTATGACCAAATGGGTCAATCAGGTCCAGGCCAACAAGATTGTGGTTGTGAGCGACGAGCTCGCCAACGACGAGTTCATGCGGAGCATCTATCTCATGTCCGCCCCCGCGGGCATCGAGATCGAGTGTGTCTCCGAGGGCCAGGCGGTCGATCGGTACAAAGCCGACACCTTCGGCGATGGGAACGTGCTGCTGCTCCTTCCCAGCCTACAGGCACTGAAGAACGTGTATGACCACGGGCTGACCGTCAGGTCGGTCCAGGTTGGCGGCCTTGGTGGCGGCCCTGAGCGCAAGGTCGTGTTCCAGAACATCACCCTGGATGACGCCGATGTGGTGATACTTGATGCGCTCGCTGCGGATGGCGTCCAAATCGTGTTCCAGACGATTCCCGAGGACGCGCCGCAGAGCGTCGCCACAATTCTCAGGAAGTATCGAGGCTAGGCGCGGCTCAGTCGCCGTCTCACACAGTCAACCTCATGAAAAGGAGGTAATCAGTGAGCACTATGGGTATCGCAATCGTGATGGGCATCTACTATTGGTTTGCCCGCCTGCGCTTTGGCTACACCATCTCGAGCGCCCTGCTTCAGCCGGCCACCATTGGCGTGGTCGTGGGCCTGCTCACGGGTCAGATGGTCCTGGCCATGCAAATTGGTGCGGCCCTGCAGCTCGTCTACCTCGGTGTCACTTCGACCCCCGGCGGAAACGTCCCCAACGACCCGTGTCTGGCCGGCTGCATCGCCATTCCGCTCGGTGTCATGTCCAACATGACCCCGGAGCTCGCCGTGGCCCTTGCCGTGCCGTTCGGCGTCATCGGCGTCTTCGTGGACCAGCTGCGTCGCACCACCAACGCCATCTGGGTTCATATGGCAGACAAGCATGCAGAGAATGCCAACACTGCCGGCATCATGCGCTGCGCGTTCCTGTTCCCTGCCCTCATGGGCTTCGTGATTCGCTTCCCGTTCGTCTTCGTGATCGACCTCTTTGGCGCAGAGTGGGCAAACGCCCTCATTGCCGCACTGCCAGACGCCCTCATCCATGCATTTGAGGTTATGGGAGGCATTCTCCCGGCCCTTGGCTTTGCGCTCACGATCATCGTCATAGGCAAGAAGGAGCTCATCCCCTTCTTCTTCCTCGGCTACTTTGCCGTGGCCTATCTGGAGATTCCGGTCATGGGCATGGCAATCTTTGGGTTGATCGTCGCCCTCGTGCTGCGCATGATCATGTTCCCCGACGTGACGGGCACCGCTCGTGTGAGCAGCGCTGGAACTGCCGCTCCCGTCGAGGCGAGTCCGGTTGTTGGCGCTGAGGCCAAGACCATCAAGCAGGCCGAGAAAAGCGGCCTCATCACGAAGAGGGACGTCACCAAGGCCTTCTGGATCTACTACTTCGGCTGCGAGGAGTCCAACTCCTATGAGCGTCTCCAAAGTCTGGTGTTCTGCGCGTCGATGACCCCAATCCTCAAGAAGCTCTATCCCGCCAAGGAGGACCTGTCCGAGGCGCTCAAGCGTCACCTTGCCTTCTTTAACACCGAAGGATCGCTTGGCGGCATCATCCAGGGTATCGCCATCGCCATGGAGGAGGAGAAGGCCGTCGATGGCAACCTGCCCGGCTCAGCTATCACATCCATCAAAACCGGTCTCATGGGCCCGATTGCCGGCATGGGAGACGCCATTGTCTGGGCAGTGGTCATGCCCGTCATCTATGGCATCTTCATTCCGTTTGCGGAGCAGGGCAGCGCCCTCGGCGGAATCGCCCCGCTGATTCTGTGGCCCGGCATCTCGATAATCATCCAGTACTTCATGACGCAGCGTGGCTATTCCCTCGGCCGCGAGTCCATCACCGGTCTGCTCAAGTCCGGCGTCATGCAGTCAATCATCTTCGCTGCCAATGTGCTCGGCCTCATCATGATGGGAGCCCTCTCCAGCTCCTACATCACGATCTCCTCTCCGCTCGAGCTCACGCTTGGTGCCGGCAACGTCATCGGCGTGCAGGAGATCCTTGACTCCATCGCTCCCGGGATCTTGCCGCTCGTTGCCATCTTCGCCATCTACTTCTACATGATGAAGAAGGGGCCGCGCTACAACGTCATCCTGATCTCGATCGTCGTCATCAGCGTCATCTGCGCTTTGCTCGGCATCCTCTAGTCACCGACCCGCCCGGACCGGGCGCGCCAGCGCGGCGCGCCCGGCTCCTTCCCTGAAAGGAGAAAGCCTTTGAGCGTCTATCAGGACATCGGGCTCAGGAGGGTCATCAACGCCTCGGGCCGCGTCACCGCGCTTGGCGTGTCGACCATGAGCGAGCGCGTGGCCCGCCATGCCGTTGCGGGTGGCCAGTCCTATGTGGTGATCGAGGACCTCATGACACGCGCCGGCGAACTCGTCTCTCAGCATACGGGAGCCGAGATGAGCTGCGTGACCTCGTGCGCCTCCGCGGCAATCGCGCTTACCGTGGCCGGCCTTGTCACCAAGGGACGCCATACCGACATGATGCGCCTGCCTGACTCCTCGGGCCTTGCCAACGAGGTGGTCTTGCAAAAGGGCCATTCCATCAACTACGGCGCTCCCATCCCCTCGATGATCAGGCTGGGTGGCGGCGTGCCCATTGAGGTGGGCCAGGCCAACGAGGTGCGTCCCGTTGACATCGAGGAGGCGATATCCGACAAGACCGTGGCCCTTCTCTACGTCAAGAGCCACCACTGTGTCCAGAAGGGCATGGTCGACATTGAGACCATGCGCGACATCGCCCACGCCCACGGCCTTCCGTTCATGATGGACTGTGCCGCCGAGGAGGACTTCCGCAAGTACGTGGCGCTTGGCGCCGATATCGTGTGCTACTCGGGCGCCAAGGCGCTCGAGGCGACCACGTCGGGGTTCGTCACGGGTCGGCGTGAGTTTGTCCAGTACGTCCAGCCACAGTACGCGGGCATCGGTCGCGCCATGAAGGTCGGCAAGGAGCAGATCATGGGGCTGCTCGCCGCGCTCGACCAGTATGACGAGCGCGACCACGACGCCGAGGTGGCCGCCAACGTTGCGAAGGTCGACTATCTCGTCGAGCGAATCGGCGCAATCGCAGGACTGAGCGCAGAGAAGATTCAGGACGAGGCGGGCCGCGCGATCTTTCGCTGTCGTGTCAGGCTCGACGGCGCGCAGCGCTCGGGGCTGACCATGGAGCAGGTGAACGAGGAGCTGCGCTCCGGAGATCCCGTCATCTGGGCACGCACTGAGTTTCTCAACCTCGGAAAGATCGACTTCGACCCGCGGCCGCTGGGAGAGGGTGATCCCGAGCTCATCGTCAAGAGGCTTCGAGAGATAGTGGGGGCATAGATATGCCAATCAGCTACTACAACGACAGGGTCTGCCTGAACGTCCTGGGCGGTTCGGTTGACAACGCCCGCGAGGTGTACGAGGCAGCCGATGGCTACGTCGAGGTGGGGGTCCTTACCGCCGACTATCCGACGGTCGAGGCCTACGTCAAGGATGCCCGGCGCTACATGGACGTCTTGGAGGGCAACCTTTCCGTCGGCCTGGGCGGCGGCAATCCCAATCAGTGGCGCGCTGTGGCCGAGGTGGCCCGATACGTGAAACCCAACCACTTCAACCAGGCCTTCTGTGCAGTGGGCTGGACGCGGGCCAACCTCGGCGACGCCCCGTGCCACGTCAACGCCATGGTGGCTCCCTCCGGCACGCCCGGCCTCGTCAAGATCTCCACGGGACCGCTCTCCAAAGACTGTGAGAGGCCCGCGCTTGTCGATGCGGACACGGTCGTCGCCATGGCCAAGGAGATGGGCGCCGACTCGCTCAAGTTCTTTCCGATGGGCGGCCTGAAGGTCGCAGCCGAGCTCAGGGCCGTTGCCGAGGCATGCGCGCGCCATGATTTCATCCTTGAGCCCACGGGTGGCATCACCCTCGAGAACTTCGACGAGATCATGCGCATCATCCTCGATACCGGTGTGCGGAAGGTAATTCCGCACGTCTACAGCTCAATCATCGACAAGGAAACGGGCGACACGCGCGTCGAGGATGTTGTCACGCTCATGGGCAAGGTGAGGGCTCTCGTCTAGCGCGCAGGGGATTTGATATCCTGTGTCACGAGTTCAGTTGATCGAGGACATTCTCATCGAGTGGCCCGGAGTGGGATTCGGCGCGTCTGAGGCCCACCGAGGGCCACATGTGGGAAGAGTCGAGCACTGTGTCGCGTCAGAGGAAGGGTACGTGCCGAAGTACAAGGCCATCGTGAGAGAGATCGAGGAGTCGATTAGGACGGGCGAGCTCCGGCCGTTCGATCAGCTTCCCACCGTGGTCGAGCTCACCAAGAAGTACCATGTGAGCCGTACCACCATCGAGCAGGCCATGGATGACCTCGAGAAGCGCGGGCTCGTGTCGCGCAAGCGCGGCTCTGGTGTCTATGTCAAGAAGGTCGCGACCCCCTCGCTGGGAAAGCCGCTCAACACGGTCTCCCTCTCCGACGACTCCGACCCAGATTTCGCTGAGAGTCCCACATGTGACGTGCACGAGTTCACGGTGGTCAAGCCCGATGAGCACATTCGCAGCGAGCTCGGCCTGCACGAGTACAGCTTTGCCTTCTACATCGAGCGCTCGCACCTGCATGGAGGGGCTCCCCTGGACATGCAGTATCTCTACTATCCAGTGGAAATCTTCCGGGACATCCGCCTCACGGCGGCCGAGACGAGCGTGCGCCCTTGGATTGCTGAGAACTACGAGGTCACCCCTGACAGCTATCACAAGACGCTGCGTGCGGTGACGGCTACCGAGCGAGAGTGCGAGATCTTGGGCGTGGCCCCCGGCAGCGCCCTGCTTGAGGTCGAGCAGGTCGGCTACCTCGATGACGGCCGTCCTTTTGAGTATCTGCTCGCGCGCTTCCCCGGCGGCCTCGTCGAATATCAGACGGTGGACTCCGACTCCTTGCCCGTTTAGGGCGTGGGCAGCTCTGGCGAGCCGAGATGCCCGTCCCGCCGTCACGCGCGTCGGAGAAGAGGTTGAGACCATGCGGCTGCAAGCTGCCATCTTCGATTTGGACGGGCTGATGTTTGACACCGAGCCGGTGTGGGCGTCGTCCTGGCCGCCCGCCTTCGCGCGCTATGGCCTCACGGTTTCCGATCGTCTTGTGCGGTCGTGCCTCGGCGCCTCGCGCGAGCGCGTGACGCGGCTCGTCGACGAGGCCTTCCCCGGGAACCCAGATGCGCGTCGCGCGGTTGATGACCACTATGAGATTGGCATGGAGCTTTTCGTCGCGAGAGGAGCTCCCAAGAAGCCGGGTCTTGATGAGCTTCTCGACTGGTTGGCTGGGCAGGATGTTCCCTGTGCGGTCGCCTCGTCGAGCGGGCGTCGCGCGGTTGAGGCAAATCTCGCGCACGGCGGCGTGCTCGAGCGCTTCTCGGCCATCATGACCGGTGACGA
>CAZCTE010000079.1:0-6323 GCA_964501395.1 uncultured Atopobium sp. | reverse complement strand
AAGTCCAGCCTCACGGGGATGCCCTGGCTCGCCATGTACTCCTTGACCTGGCGGACGGTGTAGGTCCCAAAGTGGAAGACGCTCGCGGCGAGCACCGCGTCGGCCTCGCCCTCGATGATGCCCTCCGCAAAGTGCTCGAGCGTGCCCACGCCGCCCGACGCGATCACGGGGATGGGCACGGCGCGCGCCACCGCGCGGGTGAGCGCGAGGTCGAAGCCGTCCTTGGTGCCGTCGCGGTCCATGCTCGTGAGCAGGATCTCCCCGGCACCCCGGCGTGCGGCCTCCTCGGCCCAGCTCACGGCGTCGATGCCCGTGGCCACGCGACCGCCCGCGAGGTAGACCTCCCAGCGGTCCTCGCGGCCCACGCGCTTGGCGTCTATCGCGCAGATGACGGCCTGGCTGCCAAACGCCGCCGCGGCCTGGGTGATGAGGCTCGGGTCCTTGACGGCCGCCGAGTTGAGCGAGACCTTGTCGGCCCCCGCGGCGATCATCTCGCGGCAGGACGCCACGTCGCGGAAGCCCCCGCCCACCGTGTAGGGGATGCGCAGCTCGGCCGAGGCGCGGCTGGCCAGCCCTATCTTGGTTGCGCGGTCGTCCGAGGTTGCGGTGATGTCCAGGAAGACCACCTCGTCGGCGCCCTCCTTGTCGTAGCGCCGCGCGAGCTCCACGGGGTCGCCCGCGTCGCGCAGGTCCACGAAGTTGACGCCCTTCACCACGCGGCCGTCCTTGACGTCCAGACAGGGTATGACGCGCTTGGTCAGCATGTGAGGTCCTCTCCCGAGTCGAAGGAGCCGAGGTCGTGGTGTGGGGCCGCCGTGGCCTGGGGCTGCGGGGCAGGCGCGCCGTCCGCCTGCGGGCCAGCCGCCGCGGCGAGCGCGTCCTCGAGCGAGAAGGCCCCCTCGTAGAGAGCCCGCCCGGTGATGGCGCCCTCCACCACGTCCGGCCCCAGGGCCGCAAGCGCCCGCAGGTCGTCCAGGCTCGCGATGCCGCCCGAGGCCACCACGGGAAAGCCGGCCACCTCGGCCACGTGCCGGTACGCCCCGGCGTCCACGCCGCAGCGCATGCCGTCGCGCGCCACGTCGGTGAAGACGAGGTGGCGGTACCCCAGGTCGGCCAGACGCGCCACGAGCTCGTCGGCCGAGAGCGCGGCGCCCTCGCGCCAGCCGTTCACGCGCACCTGCCCGTCGCGCGCGGCTACGTCGGCCACCACGAGCTCTCCGTAGCGGCGCGCGGCCTCGGCCGCGAAGCCCGGGTCGCGCACGAGCGCGGTGCCGATGGCGATTCTCCGCACGCCCAGCTCGGCGAGGCGCTCCACCGCCGCGAGGTCGCGCACGCCCCCACCCGCGTCCACGGAGATGCCGGGGACCGAGCAGATCGCGCGGATGGCCGCGGCGTTGGCCGCGCGGGCCTTCTCGTCCTCCTCGAGCGTGGCCGAGAGGTCGACCACGTGCACCCAGGCGGCGCCCGCGTCGCGGAAGCCCTCCGCCACGGCGGCCGGGTCGTCAGAGTAGACGTCCATGTGGGCGCGGTCGCCGCGCGCGAGGCGCACCACGCGGCCGCCCACGAGGTCTATGGCGGGAAACAGGATCACGACGCGCCTCCTGCCAACGCGCCTTCCACCGGCGCGCCCTCGACCACGCCCACGAAGCCACGCAGCATGGCGAGACCCACCGCGGAGGACTTCTCGGGGTGGAACTGCACGCCAAAGACGGCGTCGCGCCACACGGCCGAGCCAAAGCTCCGCACGTAGTGCGTGCGCGCGGCCACCACCTCGTCCGGGACGTCGTCCGCGAGGGCGAAGGAGTGCGTGAAGTAGGCGTTGGCGCCCTCGGGCACGCCCGCAAGCACGGGGCAGCGCCGGCCGGCCGGCGTGAGGTGGAGCTGGTCCCAGCCCACGTGCGGGACCTTGAGGCGGGCCGACTCCAGGCGCGTGACCGAGCCGGGCAGCACGCCCAGGCCCTCGGCCCAGGAGCCGTCGTCCGTCTCGTTACCGCGCTCAAAGAGGAGCTGGAGGCCCAGGCAGATGCCAAGGAAGGGCACCCCGCGGCCGATTGCGTCAAGGATGGCGTCGGCCTCGCCGCTCTCGCGGAGGTAGCCCATGGCGTCCCCGAAGCTCCCCACGCCGGGGAGCACCACGCCGGCGGCCGTACGGATCTGTGCCGGGTCGTCCGAGGCCACGGCCTCGCCGCCCGCCTCGGCCAGGCCGCGCACGACGGAGCTGATGTTGCCCTTGTGGTAGTCCACGACCACGATGCGCCGCGCGGGGGCGGGGGCCGAAGTCGCGCCCGGGGCCGGGATCGCCGTGGCGGCCGTGCCCGTGCCCGCCGCGCCCGCGGGCGTCGCCTGTGCCGCCATCAGAGGCTCCCCTTCGTCGAGGGCACGCCCTCCACGCGCGGGTCGGGCTCCACGGCCTCGCGCAGGGCCCGCGCCGCGGCCTTGAAGGTGGCCTCGAGGATGTGATGGGCGTTGGTCCCGCAGACCAGGCGCAGGTGGAGCGTCACGCCCGCCTCGCGCGCGAGGCCGCAGAAGAACTCGTGGCCGAGCTCGGTGTCGAAGGTCCCCACCTTGGCGGGGCCAATGGGCACGTCCCAGTAGAGCTCGCCGCGGCCGGAGAGGTCCACGGCGGCCATGACCAGGGCCTCGTCGAGCGGCACCAGGGCCGAGCCAAAGCGGCGCACGCCGCGCTTCTCGCCCAGCGCCTCGCGCAGGGCCTGCCCCAGGACGATGCCGGTGTCCTCCACGGTGTGGTGGTCGTCCACCTGGAGGTCGCCCTTGGCCCGCACGGTGATGTCAATGAGCGAGTGGCGCGAAAGGGCGCAGAGCATGTGGTCGAAGAAGCCGATGCCGGTCTCCACGTTGGCCGCGCCGGTCCCGTCGAGGTCCACGGACACGCCGATGTCCGTCTCGGAGGTGGCCCGCACGACCTTGGCCGTCCTGTTCATCGTTCCCCCCTCAGAATCGTTGCCAGGGCGTCGAGAAGCGCGTCGTTCTCCTCCCGCGTGCCCACGGTCAGCCTCAGGCAGCCCTCGAGCCCGGGCGAGGACGAGAAGTCCCGCACCAGGACCGAGTGCTCGTCGCGCAGGAGGCGGCGCACCTCGGCGGCGCCCGCCACGCGCACGAGCAGGAAGTTGCCCGCGCTCGGCCAGACGCGCAGGCCGGGCAGGCCCTCCAGGCTCGAGCGCAGCCGCTCGCGCTCGGCCACGACGTCGGCCGTCACGGGCGCGAGGGCCTCTCGGTGCCGCAGCGCCGCCAGACCCGCCGCCTGGGCGAGCACGTCCACCGAGTATATCTGGCGCACGGCGCCCAGGGCGTCCACCACGGCGGGGTCCGCCAGGAGGTAGCCCACGCGCGCGCCGGCGAGCGCGAAGGCCTTGGAGAGCGTTCGCAGCACCATGAGGCGCGGCTCGCCCGGCACCCAGCCGGCCACGCTCGCCCCCTCGCCGGCGAACTCCACGTAGGCCTCGTCCACGAGCACGAGCGCGTTTGTCTCGTCGAGCAGGCGCCGCACGAGCGCCGGGTCCACGAGGTTGCCCGTGGGGTTGTTCGGCGAGGTCAGGATCACGAGTGCCGCCTCGCGCGCGGCCGCCACCAGGGCGTCCGCGTCCACGGAGAAGTCCTCCGGGTCGCGCCAGACCCGCACGAGCGGGGTCTCGGTCATGGCGGCGAAGTTGGCGTACTCGGCAAAGTCCGGCGGGCAGGTGACGCAGGCCCGGCCCGGCCCGCCAAAGGCGAAGAGCAGGTTGAAGAGCAGCTCGTCCCCGCCGTTGCCCACAATCACGTGGGCGCGGTCCGTGCCGTGGCGCGCGGCCACGGCGTCACGCAGCTCGTTGGCCATGGGGTCCGGGTAACGGTTGAGCGGCGTGGCGAGCAGCGCGGAGCCAATCGCGTCTCTCACCTCCGCGGGCAGCTCGTGGGTGTTCTCGTTGGCGGAGAGGTTCACCCTGCACGGGCTGAAGGCCGGGTCGTAGGGCTCGAAGGAGCGCAGGTGGGGACGCAGGCGCGCGGCGGCGTCGAGGGTCTTCTCGGCCACGGCTCAGCCCTCCCCGCCCGGCAGCCTCACGCCCCGGCGCTCGCCAAGGTCCTCGGGCCAGGCCACGCGGTGGACGTCGTCCGCGTCATACGTGCCGCCCTCCGCGATGCGACGGCGCAGGCCCACCGAGAGGGCGTGGGCCCAGAGCCCCTCGGACTGCGCGAGGGCCTGGACGGACGGGGCGTCCGCGAGCAGCCCCTCGGGCGTGTAGGAGATGACGCTCGAGCGCTTCTGGAAGTCGTAGACGCCCAGGGGGTTGGAGAAGCGCGCGGTGCCGCCCGTGGGCAGCGTGTGGTTGGGCCCGGCCACGTAGTCGCCCAGCGGCTCCGAGCTCCAGGCGCCCACGAAGATGGCGCCGGCGTTGCGTATCTTGCCGAGAAGCCCCATGGCCTCCTCGCAGTGGAGCTCCAGGTGCTCGGGGGCGATCACGTTGACGGCGTCCACGGCCGCAGCCAGGTCCTCGGCCACCACCACGACGCCGCGGTTATCGAGCGAGGCGCGGGTGACGTCCTCGCGCGGGCTCTGGGGGACAAGCCGCCCAAGGGCCTCGGTCACGCGGCCCGGCAGCTCCGGATCGCAGGTGACGAGGTAGCAGCTCGCCATGGGGTCGTGCTCGGCCTGGGCCATGAGGTCGGCGGCCACCACCACGGGGTCGGCCGTGGCGTCCGCGAGCACGCAGACCTCCGAGGGGCCGGCCACCATGTCGATCCCCACGTCGCCGGAGACGTAGCGCTTGGCGGCCGCCACGTAGGCGTTGCCGGGGCCCACGATCTTGTCGACCGCCGGGATGGTCTCGGTGCCGTAGGCCACGGCCCCTATGGCCTGCGCGCCGCCCACGGCGTAGACCTCGTCCACGCCGGCCAGGGCCGCCGCCGCGAGGGTGTAGGCCGAGAGGGTGCCGTCCGCCTGGGGCGGGGTCACCATCACCACGCGCGGCACGCCGGCCACCTTGGCGGGGATGGTGTCCATGAGCACGGTGGAGGGGTACTGCGCGCGCCCGCCGGGCACGTAGACGGCCGCGGAGGCCACGGGCGTCACCTGCACGCCCAGGAGCGTCCCGTCCGGGCGCGTGGTGAACCAGGACTGCTCGCGCTCGCGCTCGTGGAAGGAGAGGATCTGGTCACGCGCGCGGGTGAGCGCCTTGAGAAAGGCCGGGTCCACGAGGTCGAGCGCGCCTCGGACGAGCTCGTCGGGCACGCGGAAGGCCTCCGGGCAGGCGCGGTCGAACCTCAGGCAGTACTCGCGCACCGCGGCGTCGCCGCGCTCGCGCACGTCCTCCACGATCTTCTCGGCCGCCGAGCACACCTCCGCGGGCAGGGCCCCGGAGCGGTTGAGGTCGGCCTGCGTGAGCCGCCGGCCCCCCTCGAGCGTTACCGTCCTCATTGGCGTTCCCCCTTAGACGAGACCTCGGCGAGCCTGCGCGCGAGGTCGCGGATTCTCCTGTCGCAGCGGTAGGCCGCGGGCCCCGCGAAGAAGCGGGCGGTGCACGGGAGCACCTCGTCCACGACCACGAGGTCATTCTCGGCGAGCGTGGTGCCCGTGGCGGTGATGTCAACGATGCGGTCGGCCATGCCCACGATGGGCCCCAGCTCTATGTTGCCGTGGAGCGCGACGATGTCCACCTGCTGGCCGATGGAGTCGTAGTAGCGCTGGGTGATGCGCGGGTACTTGGTGGCCACGCGCACGGCGCCGCGCCAGGCGTAGTTGCGCTCGGCCTCGCCCGCCTTGGCGCGCGGCTCTGCCACCACAAAGTGACACCCACCAAAGCCCAGGTCCACGAGCTGCAGCAGGTCGAGGTCGGCCTCCACGAGGGAGTCCCGCCCGCATATGCCGCAGTCGGCGCCGCCGTGCCCCACGAAGGCCGGCGCGTCCTGGGCGCGCACGATGACGTACTCCACGTCCTCCTCGCGCACCACGAGCCGGCGGCCCAGGTCCCGGAGGCCCTCGACGGGCAGGCCCGCGGCCTCGAGCGCCTCCACGCAGGGCTTGAAGAGCGAGCCCTTGGGCACGGCGATGCGGATGGGCCGGGCGGCCACGCGCACGCCGGGCGTGACCACGCCGGACTCGCCCGGCTCGCCCAGAACCTCCTGCAGGCGCTCGAGCGAGAGCGCAAAGCCGCAGGCCGCGAGGCCCGGCCGGCCCAGGTTGGCAAGGACCGCGTCGTAGCGGCCGCCCGAGGCGAGGCTCGCGGCGATGCCCTCGGCGTAGCCCTTGAAGATGATGCCCGTGTAGTAGTCGAAGGAGTTGATGATCGAGAAGTCAAAGGAGAGCCGGCCGTCCTCGAAGAGGTCGG
>CAZCTE010000078.1:0-6390 GCA_964501395.1 uncultured Atopobium sp. | reverse complement strand
TCGGGCTGCACCATGATGTTCTGCGGCTTGATGTCGCGGTGGATGATGTCGTGCTTGTGGGCCACGGAGAGCGCCTGCGCGATCTGCGAGCCAATCTGCGCCACCTTCCTGCAGTCGAGCGCGCCGTGCTTGCGGATGCCGCTCTTGAGGTCGGTGCCCCGCAGGTACTCCATGATGATGTAGTAGGTGTCCGCGTCCTTGCCCCAGTCGTAGACGCTCACGATGTAGGGGCTCTGGAGCGCTGCGGCGGCCTGCGCCTCCTGCTTGAAGCGCGCGGCAAAGGACGGGTCGCTCGCGTACTGCGGCAGCATCGTCTTGATGGCCACGGTGCGGCCGAGCACCTCGTCGAGGCCGCGGTACACGGTGGCCATGCCGCCGGTGCCTATCTTGTCCTGCACCTGGTAGCGCCCACCGAAGATCATCCCTGGCATTGCTCTCTCCTATTCCCGCTCGCGGCTCGGCCGCGTGTAGTAAGCCCTGCTCGTGCTGCGCCGGCTCGTGCCCCTCTCACCCGGGCGAGGCCGCGTTGGCCGTCCCATCATCCTCCGGCCCCCGCGGCCTGGATGGCAAGCGCCTGGGCGAGGATCGTCCCCGCCAGGCTGGCCGCGAGGCCCTCGACGTCGGTTCCGTCGCCCTCGATGCAGATGGAGATGACGAGGGTGGGGCTGTCATAGGGGGCAAAGCCAATGAAGAGGGAGTTGACGCTGCCGTCCCCGACCTCCGCGGTGCCGGTCTTGCCGGCCACCTGGACTCCGGAGACCTGGGCGGCGGTGCCCGTGCCGCTTGTCACCACCTCGAGCATGGCGCTCTTGACCTCCTCGGCCGTCTCCGAGGAGATGACCTGGCCGAGGGAGCGCGCCTGGGTGGTGGAGGTGACCACGCCCTCGGACGAGAGGATGTGGTCGACCACGTAGGGGTCCATGAGCACGCCGTTGTTGGCTATGGCCTGCGCCAGCATCGCGTTCTGCAGGACGGTGGTCTGGGGGCCGGCCGGGCTCTCGTGCTCGCCCACGGGCTGGCCGCAGGCCGCCCAGGCGGTCTCCCACTCCGTCATCTCGGAGGCGTCCGGCATGAGGGATGCTACGGTGTAGAAGTCCTGCCCCACGTTGGTGCCGTAGCCGAAGGCGGTGGCGTAGCTCACCAGGATGTCCGCGCCCAGCTCAACGCCCACCTGACCAAAGACGGTGTTGGCGGAGACGGCAAAGGCGTCCGCGAGGCTGATCACGCCGTAGGAGCTGTCGCCGATGTTGGTGACCTCCGCCCCGCCGATCTCTATGGGCGAGTCCGCGTCATAGGTGGTGTCGAGCGTGGTGGTGCCGGAGTCCAGCGCGGCCGCCAGGGTCAGCACCTTGAAGGTGGAGCCCGCCGCGTAGAGCGACTGCGTCGCGCGGTTGATGAGCTCGCTGCCGGTTGACGACATCACGGTGTCGATGTCGTCAACCGTGTAGGTGGGGCTCGACGCCATGGCGAGAACCGCCCCCGTCGAGGGGTCGAGGATCACGACGGCGCCCGTGTAGCCGTCGAGCGCGTCCTCCACCACGGCCTGGATCTGCGAGTTGATGGTGAGGACAACCGAGGACCCGGGCTGCTCCACGCCGGCCAGGGAGTACAGGGCGTTTCTCCAGCTGGAGTAGTCGGCGCTGCCCGTGAGCGTCTCGTTCATGGTGGACTCTATGCCGGAGCTGCCGTACGTGGTGGAGACGTAGCCCACCACGTGGCGCGCGAGGGTGCCCTGGGGGTAGGAGCGCGCGTAGGTGCCGTCGTCCTGCAGGACGCTCTCGGCCAGGGTGACGCCGTCTGAGGTGATGATGGCGCCGCGCTGCACGGAGGCGCTCTTGGCTATGGTGTGGCTGTTGGTCGAGAGGTTCTGGATCTCCTCGGCCTCGATCTCCATGACGTACGTGAGGTTGCCGATGAGGGCGGCAAAGAGGAGCGCGAACACGGTGATGAGGCGCGTGAGGCGCTTGCCCAGGGCCACGCGGCCGAGCACGCCCGACTCCGCGGTCTGGAGCGAGAACCGCCCGCGCGCGTGGCTGCCGCGGACGACGGAGGACGCGGCGTGGGACGCGCTGGCGTGCGCGCCCGCGGCGGAGGCCCGGGCGGTGAGGCCCGCGGCGCCGCCGATCCTGCCGGTGAGGGAGAGGACGGGGTCGGAGCCGGCGCGCTGCTCGGAGAGGCCGCTCTTCATCTCGGCCTCGCGGCCCGTGCCCTCGTCGCCGGCGCGCAGGAGCAGGCCCACGATGATGAAGCAGGCCAGAAGCGAGGTGCCGCCCTGGCTCATGAAGGGCAGGGTCACGCCGGTGAGCGGCAGGAGCTTGGTGACGCCGCCCACGATGAGGAAGGCCTGGAAGACAAGCGCGCTTGTGAGGCCCACCGCGGCAAAGGCCGAGGTGTCGGACTTGGCGCGGGCCGCCGTCGCAAAGCCGCGGACGCACAGCAGCAGGTAGAGCATGAGGATGGCCGAGGAGCCCAGGAGGCCCATCTCCTCGCCGATGGCGGAGAAGATGAAGTCGGACTCCACCACGGGGATGAGGGTGGCCAGACCGTTGCCAATGCCCACGCCCACCAGGCCGCCGTCCGCGAGGGAGTAGAGCGACTGCACGATCTGGTAGCCGCCTCCCGAGGCGTCCGACCACGGGTCGAGCCACATGTCAATGCGCGTCTGCACGTGGCTGAAGAGGTTGTAGCAGGCGAAGATGGCCACCCCCAGGAGCAGGAGGCTCACCACCACGTAGCTCGCGCGGCCCGTGGACACGTAGAGCATGATGAGGAAGAACGTGAAGAAGAGCAGGGCGCTGCCGAGGTCCGTCTCAAAGACCACCACGAGCAGGCTCACGCCGCCCATCACGAAGACGGGGAGCAGCATGCGCAGGCGCGGCAGGCTGAAGGGGCCAAACCTGTGCATGGACGCGGAGAGGGCCTCGCGGTTGGCCGCGAGGAAGAAGGCGAGGAAGAGCACGAGGGCGATCTTGGCGAACTCGCCCGGCTGGAACCCAAAGCTGCCGATGTAGACCCAGAGCTTGGAGCCGCCGCGCTCGGTGCCCACGATCATGGGCAGGATCAGGAGGACCACGCCCACGAGCCCCAGCGTGTACTTGTAGTTGGCGAGCCTGTCGAGGTTGCGCACCAGGGCGAGGACCACCACCATGGCGCAGACCGAGACAAAGAGCCACACCACTTGGTTGACGGCGAGCGAGGGCGCGAGCCTCGTGAGGAAGGTGATGCCAATCCCCGAGAGGGCAAAGACTATGGGGAGGATGGCCGGGTCGGCCCCCGGCGCGAGGAAGCGTATGGCCACGTGCGCGGCAGCAAAGGCCGCCAGCAGCCCCAGCGGGACGGCGAGCGTGGAGAGCGAGAGCTCGGAGTCGGAGTTGACGATGTACATGGAGTAGAGCAGGAGCACCGGCACCGCCGCGAGGATGAGCAGCAGGAGCTCGGTGTTTCTCCGGGAGATCCCGCGCTCGCGGCTCTCGACCACGGGCGAGAAGGACGAGGAGGCCATGGCCTCAACCGCCGCGCGGGACCGCCCTGCGGCGTAGCGCCTCTTGCGAAACGGCATGCTACTCGCCCCCTTCCACGGAGCCGTCACCCTCTGCGGCCTCCCCGGACTCGTCCGAGGTGGTTTCCTCGGATTCGTCCGACGTGGCGTCCTCGGCGTCGTCCTGGGTGGCGGAGACCACCTCCTCCGCGATCTGCGCCGCGCGCTCGGCCTCGGCGTCGATCTGGGAGTAGTAGGAGCTGATCGTCTCGAAGGCGGCCTCCTCGCTCTCCACGCGGATGCCCTCCTCGAGCTGGTCCTGGACGGCCTCGGGGAGGTCCTCCACCTCGACGGCGCTCGTGCTCACGAGCTCGCTCAGCGGGATGCCCAGAAACTCGCTGTTGACGCCGCGGTAGATGGCCACCATGCCGTCGTTGGGGGCGAGGTACCACTCGCTCCGGATGAAGGCGACGGCCACGGCCACCACCACGGCCACCACGGCCAGGATGGAGCCCGAGGCGAGGACGGCGTTTCTGAAGAGGCGCTTCTTCGCCTGGGCGGCGAGGCCGTCGTCGAGCACGTCCACCACGACCACCGTCACGTTGTCCCCGCCGCCCGCCGTGAGGGCCGCGGCCACGAGGTTGTCCGCCGCCTGCTGGGGGGTGGCGCTGGAGACCGCAAGCGACTCGATCTCGCTGTCCGAGATCATGCCCGACAGGCCGTCGGAGCATACGATGAGGCGGTCGCCGGAGTTGACCTCGAGCGTGAAGTGGTCCGCGTACATGTCCGGGTCGGAGCCCAGCGCGCGCGTGATGATGGAGCGCGAGGGGTGCGTCCGCGCCTCGTCTGCGGTGATCTGGCCGGAGTCCACGAGCTCCTCCACGTAGGAGTGGTCGTGCGTGAGGCGCACGAGCATGCCCTGGTGGAGCAGGTAGACGCGGGAGTCTCCCACGTGCGCTATGGCCACGCGGTCCTTCTCCACGAGCACGCAGGAGGCGGTGCAGCCCATGCCGGGCTTGCCGATGCCCTCCTCGGCGCTTCTGATGACGGCCCTGTTAGCGGCCTCCACGGCAGCGCCAAGAAGAACGTCATCAGCCGAGCCGGGGGCGAGCGCGCCTATGGTCTCGATGGCAATGGAGCTTGCGACCTCGCCGGCGGCGTGGCCGCCCATGCCGTCGCACACCACGAAGAGCGGGGGCCGCAGGAGGAAGGAGTCCTCGTTGTGGCCGCGCACGAGGCCAACGTCGCTTCTCGAGCCCCACGAGATGAACTCGTTGAAGCCGGAGACGGCGTCCGCGTCAAGCCGCCCCTCGACGGGCATCTCCGGGCGCCCCGGGGCGTTGACGGGCTCCTCGGCCGTGGTCGTCTGAAGCTCGTCTGCCGTCATCCGCGGCTCACCCTCATGATGGTGTCGCCCACCTGGACCTCGTCAGCCTCCCTCAGGGTGACCGGCTGCTTGATGGGGTGGCCGTTGACCATGGTCCCGTTGGTGGAGCCGAGGTCCTCGAGCACGAGCGCGGGGCCCTGGAGCGTGAAGCGGGCGTGGGTGGCCGAGACGTACGGCTCGTCGATGACGATGTCGGACGAGGCGGAGCGGCCCACCACCACGGGGCCGAGGATGTCCACGTGCAGGCCGCGGAGCGACTTGGTGCCCTTCTCCACGTCCACGGACCAGATGGCGGAGTCGCGGCGCTGGCCGCGCACGAGGCCCACGCCGGAGCGCATCACGGCGAAGAGGAAGATATAGAGGACGACAACGAGAAGAACGCGCCCCGCAAACAGGACGAGCTCTATCATCAGCGGTTCTCCCGGAACTCGAGGTTGACGAGGCCGAGGGTTATGAGGTCGCCGTCGCGCAGCACGCAGTCCTGGACGTCGACGTCGTTGACGAGCGTGCCGTTGGTGGAGTTGAGGTCGGTGATGTGCCAGTCGCGCCCGTCGTAGCTGAGCCTGGCGTGCGTGCGGGAGACGTTGGGGTCGCGCAGGACCACGGTGGCCTTGGAGCGCTCGCGGCCGATGGTCGCGGAGGGCGCCTTGGCGGTGAAGGTGCGGCCCGTCTGACGGTCGATGAGCAGGCAGGAGGCAACGTCCTCGGCGGTGGGCGCCCAGTGCTGCGGCGCGGGCTCCGCGGGCGCGGGGGCCGGGGCGGGAGCTGGGGTTACGGCGGGCACTGCGGCGGGCGTCGCGACGAGGGGCTCCAGGGTCGCGGCCTTTCTCGAGTCCACGAGGGGGACGTTGCGGCGCTGCGTCTTGGGAACCTGGATGGACGCGTGCGTGCCCACCGCCACGGGGGCCAGGGGCGTCACCGGCGTGTCGGTGACCATGGCCACGGGCATGGGCGTGGAGTCCGAGACGGAGGCCACGGGGTCCGGCTCCACGTAGAAGTCGGAGGGCAGGATGTCCAGGCCGGCGTCCGTGCCGGAGGCGGGCTCCGGCTGGGGCTGGGGGACGGGGGGCACGACCTCGGGCGGGTCGAGCGGGGCCACAGGGGCCGGGTCAACGGGGGCCACCGGGGCCGGGGCGGAGGGGCGGCGGTTGATCTTGGCCGCGGCGCCGCCGGCGCTCGAGTTGCCGGCCAGGAAGGCGCGCTCCTCCTCGCGCAGGAGGTTGAGCGTGCGGGCGTCCACGTTCTCGGCGAACACGGCGAACTTCCCCGACCTGAGCGAGGGGTCCACCATGAAGCGGACGAGGGGGCTGCCCACGAAGGCGTAGCCGCGCTTCTGGGCCTGGGCGGTCACAAAGTTTGAGACCTCATACGTGATCTCCTCGTAGAGGGGGCGCATGAGCGAGTCGTCGGAGGAGGACACGAGCACGGTGTAGAGCGCGGGGGCGGTGTCGACGCCGTCGATCTCGTAGGTCTCGTTCTCCATCTCGCGCGCGGCGCGCTTGGCGAGCTTCTTGAACGAGAAGGG
>CAZCTE010000077.1:0-6426 GCA_964501395.1 uncultured Atopobium sp. | reverse complement strand
CTTGCCGGGCCACTCGTGGCTCACGTGCTCGAGGCCGATGAGGATTCCCATGCCGATACGACCTTTCTGCTGGGGGTGGGATGTGGAGGTCGGCGCCATCGCGCGCAACCCTGGCGCGCGGACTCCCTCAGGTTCTCACATCAACGGGTAGATTACCCAATCCAGCAGTCCGGCCACAAGCTCTACGCCCACCCCGGCCAGAATGATGGCCACGCGCCAGTCTAGTCCAAAGGGCCTCGGCCCGCCCTTGGGCTCTGAGCGCAGCACGATGCCGATGGCACCGACGAGCATCGCAAGCGCCCCCACGACCAGAAGAACCCGACGGGCAGCATCGGCCGCCACGACTACGCCCCCGGAGAAAACGAGCCTCACGAGGAACACGACGGTGCCAACGCAAACCGCGGCCAAGGCGCCCACCAGGAGCGCCTTGGCCGCGGACGCAAGGGTCGTGAGAACGCGCCTACCCATTGAGGTGGCAGGCGCAGAAGTGCCCCGCGGAGACCTCGCGCAACTGCGGGGTCTCGGACTTGCAGCGGTCGGTCGCAAGCGGGCAGCGGCTGCAGAAGCGGCAGCCCTCCGGCGGGTCCACGGGGCTCGTGACCTCACCCGTGAGCTTGACCCCTCCGGCCACGCGCTTGGCCTCGGCCACAGGATCCGGAATGGGCACGGAGGCCAAGAGCGCCCGCGTGTACGGGTGCGCGGGCTTCTCGCAGAGCTCCTCGGAGGGGCCGATCTCCACGAGCACGCCAAGGTACATGACCGCAATGCGGTCCGAGATGTAGCGCAGCATCGAAAGGTCGTGGCTGATGAAGAGCATGGCCAGGTCGCGCTCGCGACGCAGCTTGACCAGCAGGTTCACGATCTGGGCCTGGATGGAGACGTCCAGCGCCGAGATGGGCTCATCCAGCACCAGGAACGACGGGTCCACGGCCATGGCGCGGGCGATGCCCACGCGCTGGCGCTGACCGCCCGAGAACTCGTGCGGGAAGCGGCTCGCCTGCTCCTCGTTGAGACCCACCAAGCGCAGGTAGGAGTAGACCATCTTGGTGCGCTCCTCATGGCTCTGCGCGAGGTGGTGCACGTCGATGCCCTCACCCACGATGTCGGCGACCGTCATGCGCGGGTCGAGGCTGGCAAAGGGGTCCTGGAAGACCATCTGGGCCTCACGGCGGAAGCTCTGGAGCTCGTCCTTCGAGAGCTGGGAGATGTCGCGGCCGCGGAACAGCACCTCTCCGGAGGTGGCGTCGTAGAGACCGAGCACGCAGCGACCGCAGGTCGACTTGCCGCAGCCGGACTCGCCCGCAAGCCCAAGGGACTCGCCGGGCATGATGTCAAAGGACACGTCATCGACGGCCTTGAGTTGGGAGCCGTGGCCCATGGGGAAGTACTTGCTCAGGTGGCGCACCGAGAGGATCGGCTCGGTTGCGGACTCACTCATCGCTGCCTCCCTCCGCTATCGGCGCCTGTATCGTCTCGTCCACGCGCGGCGCGCGCTCGTCGTGCAGCCAGCAGGCGGCCCGGTGCCCGTCGCCGAAGTCGGCCTCGGGCGGCATGTGCTTGTCGCACACGTCCATGCGGTACGGGCAGCGCGTGCTAAAGGGGCAGCCGGCCGGCGGGTTGATGAGGTCGGGCGGCGTGCCTTGGATGGCAAAGAGTTCGTCGGCGCGGGACTGGTCCACGCGCGGCACCGCGGCCATGAGGGCCTTGGCGTAGGGATGGCGCGGGTGCGCGAAGATGTCGGCCACGCGACCGCGCTCCACAATGAGCCCGGAATACATGACCACCATGTCCTGCGCGATGTCGGCCACCACGCCCATATCGTGCGTGATCATGATGACGGCGGTGCCATGGCGTCGGCCCATCTCGCGGATCTCGGAGAGAATCTGGTCCTGGATCGTGACGTCAAGCGCCGTGGTGGGCTCGTCGCAGATGAGCAGGTCGGGCCTGCAGGCAAAGGCGATGGAGATCATCACGCGCTGCCGCATGCCGCCGGAGAGCTCGTGCGGGAACTGCTTGAAGCGTCGCTCCGGCTCGGGGATGCCCACGTCGCGGAGGAGCTCGACGGCGCGCTTCTCGGCGTCCTTCTTGCTCACCTTCTCGTGGGCGAGGATGGCCTCGGTGATCTGGCGCCCCACGCGCATGGTGGGGTCCAGGGCCGAGAGCGCCTCCTGGAAGATCATCGCGGCCGAGCCGCCCTTGTAGGCCTGCCACTCCTTCTTTGAGAAGCTCGAGGTGTCGCGACCCTTGAAGATGATCTTGCTCTGGGGGTCGATGACGCCCGGGTCCTTGACGAGGCCCATAATCGACTTGGCCGTGACCGACTTGCCGCAGCCGGACTCGCCCACGATGGCGAGGGTCCCCCCCGGCTCCACCGTGAAGGACACGCCACGCACCGACTGGACCTCGCCGGCGTAGGTGTGGTAGGAGACCTTGAGGTTTCGAACGTCGAGAAGGACGTCCTTCTTGTCCGTACCCTGCGGGCTTGCGCCCTGCGTCTGGTTCTTCTCGTCCATGGGCCTACTTCCTCATCCTCGGGTCGAGCGCGTCGCGCAGGCCGTCACCAAAGAGGTTGAAGGCGAGCACGATGAGGCACAGGATCAGCGCGGGGCAGAACAGCTGATAGGGATAGATCTGAATCAGGGACTCTCCGTCGGAGATGAGCGTGCCGAGCGAGATCTCGGGCGACTTGAGGCCCATGCCCAGGAAGGAGAGGGACGCCTCCGAGAAGATGTAGTCGGGGATGCTCATGAACAGGTCGAGCAGCAGGATGGAGAGCGTGTTGGGGATGAGGTGCCGCACGATGATCTTGAACGGGGAGGAGCCCAGGCAGCGAGCGGCGGCAACGTAGTCGCTCTCGCGCAGGCCCTTGACGAGGCCACGTACCTGGCGCGCAGTGTCCGTCCAGCTCGTGATGCACATGGCCACCAAGAGCGCTCCCATGTTGTTGCCGAGCACCATCATGATGATGAGCGAGATGAGCAGGCTCGGCACGGAGTTCATGATCTCGATGACGCGCATGAGCACCTCATCGACGATTCCGCCGAAGTAGGCCATGGCGGCGCCGCAGAGCGAGCCCACAACGATCTGCACGAGCGCGCAGGCAACGGCCACAATCAGCGAGACGCGGGCACCCGTCCAGACGCGGGTCCACAGGTCGCGCCCGAGAGAGTCGGTCCCAAACCAGTAGTCGGTGGAGGGATCCTGGTTGGTAATGCTGGAGTCCATCACGTAGGCGTCGTGGCCGGAGGTCAGCGGCGCAAAGATGACGAGCAGCACAAAGATGATAAGGACGCCGAGCGCCACCATGGCGAGCGGGTTCTTGCGGAACCGCCTCCAGGCGTCTGACCAGTAGGAGACCGGCGGGCGCAGGTTGCCCTCGAGGTCGGACTCGTTGATTCCCCGCGTGACGAAGTCCTCGGCGGTGAGGTCCTGCGGGACGCTCGCGCCCGGGTCAAGCACGGCGCGAGCGACGCGCGCGATAGTGTCTGCCATGTCTGCCCCTCCCTAGCTCGACTGGTCGCCGGCAAGCCGAATACGCGGGTCGACGACGTGATAGAGGATGTCGGTCAGGAAGATGACCACCATGTACATGGCGGCGATGATCACCGTGAAGCCCATGACCATGGTGACGTCGCGGCCCGAGATGGCCGTGATGTAGTAGCGCCCCAGGCCCGGAATCGAGAAGATCGTCTCGATGTAGAAGGAGCCCGTGAGGCACATGGCGAGGGTCATGGGCAGCTTGGTCACAATGGGGATCGCGGCGTTGCGAATCATGTGGCGCCGCACGATCTGCCCCTTGGAGAGCCCGCGCGCCTCGGCGGCCAGGATGTAATCCTGGCCGAGGACGTCGGACATCGAGGCCTTGAGCAGGCGCGCGTACATGGCCATGTAGCTGAAGCTTCCCGCTAGGGTGGGCAGGATCGTATACTCCCACCCGCCGAACATGAGATCGTCCCCCGAGGGCCAGCCAATCACCGGGAACCACCCCAAGTCCCCTGCGAACACCTGCTGCAGGAGCAGGGCTATGACGAGCGTGGGCACGCTCACCATGAGTATCGAGAAGGCGATGACGGTATAGTCCACCCAGGTGTTCTTCTTGACCGTGGCGATGACGCCCAGGACGAGGCCCAGGCCCACGCCCACAATCACCTGCTGCAGGCCCAGACGCACCGAGATGGGACCCTTCTCGAGAATGACGCTCTGGACGGTCTGGCCAGCGAAGACGATGGACTCGCCGAAGTCGCCCACCACGAGGCCTTTCATGGTGATGACGTAGCGCTCCAGCACCGGCTTGTCGAGCCCGTAGCGGGCGTAGACGCGGGCCGCGACGTCCTCCGGGAGACGGTCCGTGAGCGCGGTGAGCGCGTCTCCGGGCACGGCCGCCAGGAGGAAGAAGGTGGCGCTCGCCACGACGAGCAGCATGACGATCATCGTGACGAGGCGCTTGAGCGCGTACTTGGCCATGGGCCTAGGCCTCCTTGTCGGAGATGTACGCACGCGTGAACTCAAAGCCGCAGCCGAACTGCGGGAGCGAGAGGTCCTGCACGTAGGTCTGCTGGAACTCGTGGCGGACGGTGTAATAGACAGGCGCGATGGCGGCGTTGTCGATGAGGTTCTGCTCCAGGCGCTGGTAGACCTCGGTGCGCTCGTCGGAGTCGGCCATGGTCTTGAGGGAGTTGTAGTCGGCGTCGTAGTCCTCGTCGGAGTAGCCGCCCATGTACTTGGCGTAGCCGGAGTCGGTGCAGAAGAGGTCGAAGTACGAGATGGGGTCGTTGAAGTCGGCGTTCCAGCCCATGAGGTAGAAGTCGTAGTTGTAGCTGTCGCGCTCGGTCACGAAGGTGGAGGACTCCGAGGTGGAGTTGATGTCAACGGTCACGCCCACGCCGGCGGCGATCTGCTGGGCCAGCCACTCGGTCATGGTCTTGGAGAGGGTGCTCGACTGCAGCGTGAGGATGGTGAGGGTCACGTCGGAGACGTCGCTCGAACCGGTGACCTCCTCGACGCCCTCGGCAAAGAGCGCCTGGCACTTCTCGGTCGTGTCGTACTCCTCCATGAGGGCCAGGAGAGGCTCGTCGTAGGTGGAGCGGTACTCCACGTCACCGGAGAGGATGCCAAACGGGATGAGGCCGTGGGCCGCCAGCTGCAGGCCGGCCTGGGCGGTCTCGTTGAAGTCCTCGCGGCTGAAGCAGCAGGCGATGGCCTTACGGCACTTGACGTTGTTCATGAGGCCGGAGGGGCCGCCGGTGTGGTGGTTGAAGGCCAGGTAGTCGGAGCCCACGTCGTCAAGCTTGTTATAGACGAGCGAGCCGGCCTCTGCGAGCTCCTCCCACACCGAGACGTACTCGGTCTCGCCGTCCACTGCGTCGAGCTCGCCGGAGTTCAGCAGCTGCGAGCGCGTGGCGTCCTCCTCGACCAGCGTGAAGGTGGCCTCCTGGAGCTGGACGTTCTCCGCGTCCCAGTAGTACTCGTTGGGGGTCAGCGTGATGCTGTTCTCCAGGACACGATTGGAGATCACGAAGGGGCCGCTGTAGACCTGCAGGGTGTAGTCGGTGGCCATCGACTCGCCGTTCTCGTCGATGAGGTCCTGGCGGATGGGGGCAAAGCAGAGGTTGGAGAGCTTGGCCGAAAAGAACGGGATGGGGTTGGCCAGGGTGATCACGAGCGTGTAGTCATCCTCGGCAACGACGGCCACGTCGTCCTCGGAGCCCACGCCGTCCATGTAGTCCTGGGCGCCCGCGATGTCCTCGGCGAGGAAGGCGTAGGAGAAGCCGTTGTCCGGGTTGCACAGGCGCAGGATGGAGTCAACGTAGTGCTGGGCGATGACGGGCTCGCCGTCGGACCAGTAGTTCTCGCGCAGGTAGAAGGTGTAGATGAGGCCGTCGTCGGAGACCTCGTAGCTCTCGCAGCCGGCGCACTGGACGTCGTCGGTGCCGTCGTCGGACGAGAAGGTGCGGAAGAGGCCCTCGTGCACCTGGGAGAGGACGTCGAACTCGTTGGAGTTACGGACGTCGTTGACGTCAAGCGTCTGCAGGTCGCTCGTGAGGACGAGGTTGAGCACCTGCGTGGAGTCTGACGAGTCGTCGCTCGAGGACGAGCTGGACTCGGCGTCGTCGGAGTCGGAGCTGCTGCAGGCGGCGAGTCCGCTCATGGTAGCGAGGCCAGCGGCCCCGGCAGCGCCGGCGAGCAGCCCGCGACGGGTGACAGGACGGTTGACGACGCGTGCGGGGGTGGTGCGGATCATGTGGTCTCCTCCCAGTCAGGTGGCTGTTGGCGACGCCGTTCCGTGGCGCCCGCCTGCACTTGCGTGGGTAGCCTCCACGGGCTCTTCCATCAAACCCTTGGCCTAACCCATTACGGATTCTCTTAGAACTGCATTACAGCTGCGTTACAGCGACTTAAACGAAACATACCTACATACTTCTGAAG
>CAZCTE010000076.1:3637-6455 GCA_964501395.1 uncultured Atopobium sp. | reverse complement strand
CTCGCCCTCGTCCAGCCCCCAGCGCAGGAGCTCGGCCGGGTCCTCGGGCAGGACCCCGTCGAAGCCGGGGAGCGTCCCGCAGGAGTCCGCGACCACCTGCCGGCCGTCCTTATCGCCCTCGGTGGCCACGTGCACGCAGCGCAGGCGCGCCGGCGCCGTGCCGCCGAAGTCCAAGCTCCGCTCGCCGGGCTGGGGGTCCCAGGCCCCGCCCGTGAGCGCCGCAAGCGCGGCGGCCGCGAGGTCGGAGGAGACGCCCTTGGAGCCCGAGGCCGCGGTCACGCCCACCACGAGGGCCTCGCGGGCGCGCGTGAGCGCCACGTAGAGCAGGCGGGCCTTCTCCCGGGCCTCGGCCTCCCGGTCCTGGTTGCGGAAGACCAGGTACTGGGCCGAGAGGGGCGGGCGCGCGGAGCGGTCCGCGCTGGGCCGGAGCTCCTCCTCGCCTATCGCGTCGAGGGCCTTCCTGTCCACGTCGGGCGGCCGCAGCACGAAGGTCTTGCCGCCCCCGGCGCGGCCGCAGGCCACCTGGGCGTCCGAGCGCGGGTTGCCCCAGCACTCGGCCACCGCCACCACCGGGAACTCGAGGCCCTTGGAGGCGTGCACCGTCATCACGCGCACCGTGCCGCCGCCCTCGTCCTCGGGGCCGGCGAGCGAGGCGGGCGGCACCTTGGCGGCGTCGAGCCAGAGGTCGAACTCGGTGGCCGCCCGCGCCGCGCCGAGGCCCAGCTCGCTCGTGAGGTCGCGCACGTAGCGCACGGCGGCGAGCACGTTGGCCGCGCGGGCGAGGCCCTGCGGGCCGCCGGCCTCCAGGCGGGCGAGCCAGCCGGAGTCGCGCACCACGTCCTCGCAGACGTCGGCCACGGGGCGGCGCCGCACGTCGTCGAGGGCCCGCGAGAGCACCTCGTGGGCGCGGCGCAGGCGCTCTGAGGGCTCGCGCCCCTGGTAGAAGGTCATGTCCGCGAGGCCGCGGTCGATCCCGCGCTTGGTGGGCGCGTCGAGCTTCTCCTGCGCGCGGGTGCCCAGCTCGCAGAAGTCGTTGGCATCGAGCCCGAACATCTCGCTCGCGAGGAGCGGGAAGAGGCCGGACTGGGTGTCCGCCGGGTTGGCGAGCGTGTGCAGCAGGGCCCGCACCACCTTGACCTCGTCGGTGGAGGTGAAGGTGGAGCCGCCCGTGACCACGCACTCCATGCCCCGCGCGCGGATGGCGTCTATGTAGGCGTCCGCGTGGGTGGTCACGCCGAGGAGCAGGGCCATGTCCCCGGGCCGCTCGCCGGCGTCCCGGTAGCGCGCGAGGGCGTCGGCCACCTGCGCGGCCAGGGTGTTGACCTGGTGGCGCATGGCGGAGCCGGCGGCGCCCGGACCGGCGCAGACCTCGAGGTCGATGCGCGGCAGCTCACGGGCGCGGTAGGCGTCCCTCCTCGCGGGGTTGGCGTCGAGGTGCATGAAGTCCGGCATGGCGCCCGGCTCGCCCGAGGGCCCGCCTGTGCAGACCCGCTCCACGAGCGCGAGGACGTCCGCGTGGCTGCGGTAGTTGGTGTCCAGCCGCACGCGGCCGGGCTCGGGGACCCGCTCGCCGCGCCCGCGGAAGACGCCCACGTCCGCCCCGCGGAAGCGGTAGATGGACTGCTGGGCGTCGCCCACCGTGCACAGGTGCCGCCCGCCCTCGCCGGAGAGGAGCCCTATGAGCTCGAGCTGCATCTCGTCGGTGTCCTGGAACTCGTCCACCATCACCAGGCGGAAGCGCCCCGCGTAGTCCCGGCGCACCTCCTCGTGGTCGCGCACGGCGAGAAGCGCCAGGCGCACGAGGTCGTCGTTGTCGAGGACCCGCTCCTCGCGCTTGACCTCGTCGTAGCGGGCCTCCACGCGGCGGGCGAGCTCCAGGAAGAGGGGCGCGAGCGGCGCCACCCGGGCAAAGCCGAGCTCGGCGCGGGCGAGCGCGAGGGCGGACTTGGCCGCGGCGGCGGCCTCCTTGATCTTGCCGCTCGCCGGGGGCAGCTTCATGGCGTCGAGCACCTCGGCCGCACGCTCGGGCAGCTCGCCGGCCGGGACCCCCTCTAGGCCGCGCACGGCCTCGAGGGCGGGCCCCACCTTGGCGGCCGCGGCGGCGGTGAGCTTCCGGGCCCCCAGCTCCTCGAGGCGCATCGCGAGGTCGCGCACGGCGGAGGCCAGGGCGTCCGGCCCCCCGGAGGCGGGCTCGATCGCGGCCACGCCGCCGGCGAGCGAGCGCCCCTCGCTCACGAGGCGGTCCACCACGCCCGCGGCGCCGGTGTAGCCGGTCCGGGGCGCGTAGGTCCCGAGGTCGAACTCGTCGAACACGGCGGAGACCGACGCGTCCCGGCGGGCCGCGCGCAGGACGTCGTCCATCGCGCGGTCGTAGAGCGCCGCCTGCCGGGAGTCCGCCACCACCTCGAAGTGCGGGTCCAGCCCCAGGTCGAGCGCGTGGCGGGTGAGGATGCGCCGGCACATGCCGTGGATCGTGGAGATCCAGGCGTCGTCCACCGAGAGCGCGGCCTCCCCCATGCCTGCGCGGCGCAGCGTGGAGCGAACGCGCTCCTTGATCTCGCGCGCGGCTGCGTTGGTGAAGGTGATCACCAGGACCTGGTCGAGCCCCTCCAGGAAGGGGCCGCCGTCCGGCCCCGAGCCGGGGCAGAGCGCCCAGGCTATGCGCTGGGTGAGGGTGAAGGTCTTGCCGGAGCCCGCGCCCGCCTCCACGAAGAGCGGCTCGTCGAGGGTCTCGGCGATCGTGCGCTGCCGGTCGTTGAGGCCGGAGAGGTCGATGGCGGGGGTATCGGACGCGGTCTCGGCAGCCTTGGCGGCGCCG
>CAZCTE010000076.1:0-3537 GCA_964501395.1 uncultured Atopobium sp. | reverse complement strand
GTTTCTCGGCCTCCATGCTCTTCTCGCTCACGCGCGAAGCCTCCTCTCGCAGTTGAGGACCGGGCAGAAGCGGCAGGCGTCCGCGTCCACGGGCGCCGCCTCTATGTCGCCGTCGAGCATGCGGCGTATGCGCGCGGCCACGAGCTCCTCGCAGGCGTCGAGCAGGGCCTCCATGCCGTCGGCCCCCTCGCGCCCAAAGTCCGCGCCTCGGGGCACCGCCACGCGCAGGGCCCTCCTGTCCGAGGGCGCGCGGGAGCCGAAGACGTTCTCCAGGACGTTCTCGTCCACCGCGCCGGCGAGCGCGTGGTTGCCCTTGGTGCAGAGGTAGACCGCCGCGCGGACCTTGAGGTTTGGGAAGGCGCGACGGATCACCTGGCCGTACACGAGCGACTGCACGCGCCTGGGCAGCACGAGGCGGGCCGGGTCGGCGCCCGCCTTGGGAAAGACGTCGTACTCGGCCGCAAAGCCCCGGTCGGACTTGTGCTTGTAGTCGATGACCACGGCCTGCCCGTGCGCGTCCACGTCGATGCGGTCCACCGTGCCCGTGAGGCGCACGCCCGCGTACTCCACCTCGGCGCCGCCGCGGCCGAAGCCCCACTCGAAGTAGCGCGGCTCAAAGCCGCAGAGCATCTCGGACTCGTAGTCGAGAAGCGAGGAGAGGTCGCGTCGGAGCACCCCGAGCTGGCCCGCCTGGCGGGCGTCGTGCGGGACGAGCGCCTGCGGGAGGGGGCGCCGCCCGCACTCGAGCCGGTACTGGTGCTCCAGATGGGCGTCGAACTCCTCCTCGAGCACGCGGCGCGCCTCCTCGAGGGCCCCGGGGTCCGCCACAGAGGAGCCGGGCAGACGTGATGTGGGATCCTCCTGGGCGCGGGCCTCGAGCCGGGCCACGACCTCTCGGTACGCGGGCTGCTGCATGGCGCCCGGCTGGGCCGCGCGGGCGTCTGCCAGCTCGCGGCCGCCGAGCGCGCGCTCCTGGGCCCGGGCGAGCGCCTCGCGGCGGGTGACCTCGAGCACGCGGTGGGCGAAGGTGCCCATCTCGGCCCCGCCGAACGCGGCGTCGGCGTCGCGCAGGCGCAGCCGCCGCAGGCTGAACCACTTGTAGGGACACTCGAGGTAGGTCTCTATCTGCGAGGCCGAGAGGAGCGGACGCGCGTCCTCGGCGGGGATGCCCTCCGGCGGCGGGGACACGCAGGCGCGCTCCGAGGGGTCGATCCTGCCCGCGGGCGCGGGAGCCTCGCTCCCCTGCCGGCGCGCAGCCACGCCCGTGGCGGAGACGTTCTCGCGCACGAGGGTCTCCGGGCGCGAGGCCACCGCGCCCTCCCCCAGGGCCGCGGCCACCTCCGCCGGCGTCGCGTCCGCCGAGAGGCCGTAGCAGGCGAGCACCTCGGTCATCATCACCGAGGGGTAGCGCTCCTTGCCGTCCGCCCCGAAGAGGGCGCGCTCCATGACGAGCGTCCGCCGCGGGACGCGGGCCGCGGAGGCCAGCCGTGCGCGGGCGGCGTCCATCGCGCCGGGCGCGGGCTCCACGCCATAGGCCTCGAGGAGGGCCGAGCGCACGTCGTCCGGCGAGGAGACCGGGCACTCCTCCGAGCTCTGCCCCAGGAGGACGAGCGCGTCCGCCGAGAGCGGGGCGAGACGGGCGGCCTCCTCCGGGGAGACGATGCGGGCGACGCAGGGGGTGGTGGCGGGGACGCCGACGGGCTCGTCCGTCCGGCCCTCCGTCCCGTCACAGCCGCCGGCGCGCCCCTCCGCCGCAAGCTCCGGGCGCAGCACCGCCCGCGCGCGGGAGATGGCGTCCGCGGCCAGGCCCGCCAGCTCGGACAGCGTCATGGAGCCCGGCTCGGACGGGTCCGCCGTTATCCCCAGCTCCTTCAGGCTCTTTGCCACCGCGAGGACCGCGGAGAGCACGGCCGTCGCCTCGGGGGCCGCGGCCGATGAGCGCAGCTCGCCCGCGACGTAGGGCGAGAGGAGCCGCGAGGCCGCCGAGCCCAGCCGCCCGCGCAGGAGCTCGCGCGTGGCGGCGGCCACCTGCGGGGAGACGTCCTTCTCGGACTGGAGCTGGGCGAGGACGGCCGCCGGGGTGAGCAGGCGGTTGCCGCGCCACGCGGCGTCCAGGCGCCGGGCGCGGTCGGCGTCCGTGTGGGAGATCTCCGAGAGCAGGAAGTCAGAGAGGTCCCGCGGCGGCCACCAGGACATGTCCGCCAGGCGCACCTGCACGGTGCCCGCACGCGGCGCGTCGGCGACCTCCTCCGCGGGCGGCCAGGTCTGGTCCAGCTCCACGAGCCGGGCGACCGCGCTCACGTACTCGAGGTAGGCGCGGCCGAACTCGAGGGATTCAACGGGCACGGAGAGCCGCGCCCGGGCCGTGACCCCGCGGGCGGCGAGCCGCCTGCCGAGGCGCGCCCAGGCCGCGGCGGGGTCGGGCGCCACGAGGACGACCTCCCGGGCGCCCTCGTCCGCCAGGCGCCGCACCTCGCGGACCACGAGCTCGGGCTCCGCGGAGGGGCCCGACGGCAGGAGCACGCGGAGGGCGCCCTCGGGCCTGACCTGCGGCGCCGGCGACAGGAAGAGGGACGAGAGGAGCGCGTCGAGCTCGCGCGACCGGGTGGCGGCACCGGTGCCGACCTCGGACGCCGCGGCATCCGACCCGCTCTCCGCGGCAATGCCCGCGACCTCGACGTCCTTCTTCTCGGCAAGGCCAGCGAGCCGGCCCACGAGCTCCCGCGCCCGCGCGCCCGCCGGTCCCTCGCCCGCGAACGTGACCACGGTCACCTCATGACGGGCGGCGAGGCCGCAGACGAGCTCCCGCTGCGCGCGCCCCAGCTCCTCGAAGCCCGCGAGCACCACGGGCGGCACCTGGGCGCCGGCCTCGTCCAGGACGTCGGCGAGCGCCGCCATGACGGAGCACGGCTCCACGAGCCCATGGGAGGCGAGCTCGGCCTCGTAGTCCGCGAGAAGCGCCACGAGCGCGGCCTCGGCGCCCGTGACCCCCTCGGGGGCGGGGACGCCGGCCATCCAAGGCAGGCCCGCCCGGGCGAGGTCCGCCAGGAGGGCGGCCGTGCCCGGGGTGCTGCTGAGCGGGGATCCCGGGCGTTGCGCCGCGCGATCGAGGACGCGGCTCGCCAGGACCTCGCGCGAGGCGCCGTCCACGGGCCGACGGCCGTCCCCCCAGACCCCCCAGCGCTCCTCGGCCCAGCTCTCGACGGTGGTCACCGTGACGCCGAGGGAGAGGGCGGCACGCTCCGCGGCCTCGGATCCTGCACCGGCGCCATCCGCGCGGCCCGCCCCCGCGAGCACGCGCTGGGCGTCGAGCGCCTGGCCGAACGACGGCACGAGCAGCACCGCGCGACCGAACGAGGACACCGCCTCGCGCAGGCGGCGCAGCACCTCCGGGGACACGAGCTCCTCGCTTGGCGTAGTCACAAGGTTCAGCGGCATGGGACCCTCTCCACGACGATTCTCTTCTGAGCATCCTACCGCAGGGACCGGACAAGAATCCCACGCCGCCCGCGCGGGCGAGCGGCGCCGCCGACACCG
>CAZCTE010000075.1:0-6478 GCA_964501395.1 uncultured Atopobium sp. | reverse complement strand
ACCCTACGGTAGGGGCCCCGCCTTAAAGCCCGGCTGAAGAGCGGCTCCGTTCCGTGTGCAAACTACAACGCTTTCTGCTTGTTGAAAAAGCGCGTCCGAAACCGTCCTCAGCTTCGCGGCCCCTTCGCGCACAACCGTCCTTTGGGCATAGCGTGGCGAATTTTGTGACAGTCGCGATAGTGTCAATACGAATGTCAACGAGCGTGCCCGGAGGGCATGGGAGAGGAGCTGAAATGACAAAAACCGGGGCATTGTGCCCAAAAGCCGCCATGAGCGTGCTCGAAGCGGCTGTGCCGGATAGGGTGAGCCCACCGGAGGTTAAGAAGATGAAAGGAGAGGAGGGCCCGTGAGCGTACCCGAGACCGCGCGCGAGCTCTTCTCGTATCTGAGCGCCACCACGCGCAAGGTGATCGATGTCGACCTTGCCCGCTTCACCACCGGCGAGCTCTCTCGCGCCCTGTCGATCTCGCGCAACCTCGCGAGCCACTACCTCAACGAGCTCGTGCGTGGCGGTCTCGTGGTGAAGGCCGGTTCGCGTCCCGTCTACTACTTCAGCAAGCGCGACCTCGAGCGTGTCCTGCAGAGACGCCTCGACCGGGCTTCCTACGAGAGCCCAGAGGAGTTGCTCGCGAGTAGCACGGACGTTCATCGCCGTGATTTCGAGCGCGCCGTGGGCCATGACCTCTCCCTCGCCTCTGCCATCGAGACGCTTCAGGCTGCCGTGCGCTATCCGCCCTGCGGACTGCCTGTGCTCATTTGTGGTGAGAGGGGCACCGGCAAGACCCTGCTCGCGACCCTGATGTGCGAGTGGGGGCGAAACGTCGGTGCCCTCAGAAGCGACGCCCAGGCTGTGGTCGTGGATTGCGTGGGGCTTGCCGAGGATCACGAGTCCCTTGCGCATCTTCTCTCCGAGGACGGCCTCATCGCGGAGGCTCGCGGCGGCATCGTCGTCCTGCGCAACGTCGATCACCTTCCGTCCGCGGCGGCCCGCCTCGTGCTGGGTGCCGCCGCGGCGCACGAGCCGGCGGCGCGTTTCGTCTTTCTCACGACCTGCGGTGAGGACGACATCGAGGTTGCTCCCTTCGCCCGGGAGGTGCCCGTTGTGGTGAGCCTGCCCTCGCTGCGCGAGCGTCCGACCGAGGAGCGCGAGGAACTCGTGCTCGGCCTTCTCAAGGAGGAGGGTCTCAGGCTCGGCGCGGACGTGTTCATAAGCCGTATGGCCTTCTCGTGTCTCGTCGACGCCGACTTCAAGGACAACGTGAGTGGGCTGCGCGCGTGCATCACGAGCTGCTGTGCCTCGGCCTATCTCGAGCGCGTCTCAAACCGGGTCGAGATCCAGGCCTTCCGATTGCCCGGCTTCGTCCTCGATGCCACGCCTGTTGCTGACGGTATGCCCCGCGCCACACATTCCTCTACGATCAGCGATGTCAAGCTCATTGACACGACGCGCTCTCTTGAGCGCGCGGGTGACAACCGCTCCGTGCGGACCTTCTCGGCGATGCTCGCGTCCTGGCGCTCCTATGAGGCGGGCAACACGAGCGTGTCGGCTCTCGTCTGCGAGGTGCTGGCTCAGGTCGAGGACTACGAGGACTATCTGGTCTTCGACGTCGATGCCACATCCTCGCGCGCAACTGCGTACGAGCGCATCATTGCTGGCATTGTGGGGGATGCGAGCGCCACTTACGGCATGGACCTCTCCAAGAAGTCGGCGCGCGTCATCGCCCGTTGCATCCACGCTCAGGTCCACCCCGGCACACGGCTCGCGAAATGGCGCTCGGAGAACCAGGCAGAGCTCGCGGCCCTGCTCGCTCTGTTGCTCGACACCAGCGACTTCTGCCGCCGCGCCGCCGAGTTCGTGACCTCGCAGACCGAGGGAGCCCTCGGGCTCAAGCTTGACGTGCTCTCGCGAATCCTCATCTTCGCCGAGGTTCGTGGCGCTGACCGACGGGAGGGGCGGCGTCGCAGTGTGGGTATCGTGCTCGCCCACGGATACTCCACAGCCACCAGCATCGCCGATGCCGCCAACCGAATCCTGCGCCGTCATGTTTTCGAGGCGATTGACATGTCCTACGACCAAGAGGTCTCCGACATTGTGGGACCCCTGCGCGATCTGCTTGATCGCTACGCCTTCTGCGATGAGATTGCACTGCTCGTTGACATGGGGTCGCTCGAGCACGTGCTCGAGGAGGTCGGAGAGCTCACCAACGTCACCCTCGGCATCGTCAACAACGCCTCCACTGGCATGGCGCTCGAGGTGGGATCCGCACTCATGGCCGACGAGCCGCTCTCGACGCTGCTGCCCGCTGTCACTGAGGCCTGTGCGAGTCGCTGGCGCATTCTGGAGGGGCGCGTTCTCGAGCAGGCGGTGCTGTTCTGCTCAGAGGGCGGACCCCAGGCGGCGGAGAGAATCCGCAGCCTCATCGAGCGCAGTATCGAGGTTGAGCTTCCGCTGCGTTTCGTTGTCTGCTCGCCTCAGCAGCTCAGGCGCGAGGGGCTGACCGAGCGCTACGACGTGCTCGCCGTTATCGGCACCGATGATCCCGGCCTTGCAGGCACGCCCTTCATCGCGCTCGAGGACGTCATATCGGGGGTTGGCGCCATCGGCGTGGATGACCTGTTTGCGCCCTACCTCGACGAACGAGAGCTCGAGCGCTTCCATCAGAACCTCGTGAAGAACTTGACCCTGCGAAACGTCATCGAGTCAATCACGATTCTCAATCCCGAGAAGGTGCTCGAGGAGGTCGAGCGCGCTGTGGAATCGTTGCAGCACCTCATGGGCTCGAACTTCGGTCCCAATATCACGATTGGGTTGTGCGTGCACCTGTGCTGCTTGATCGAGCGCCTCGTCACACACAATCCGATTGAGACCTATGCCGACGTTGAATCCTTCGAGGGGCGGCACAGCGACTTCGTGTGGATGTTCCGTCAGTGTTTCTCGGACATATCCCGCCACTACGGAGTCGAGGTTCCCGTTGCCGAGATTGCCTACGCCTTCGACTTCGTGAGCGGCACGACCAGGCGCACGACGAGAAGGGAGAAGAAGTGAGAAGAATCGTACTGGCGTCGCACGGAACCCTGGCCGCGGGCATGCTCGACTCGCTGCGGATGATTGCCGGAGAGCAGACGGGTGTGAGTGCGTTGTGCGCCTACATCCAGGAAGTGCCCGACCTCGCCTCCGCTTTGGGTGACCTGGTCAGAGATCGCGCCGAGGGCGAGGAGCTCGTGATCGTAACCGACGTTCTCGGGGGCTCAGTCAACAACGAAGCGTCGCGGCTGCTTGGCGTCCCCGACGTCTACGTGGTGACCGGGATGAATCTCGGGCTCGTGCTCGCGCTCGTGCTCGGAGATGCGCCTACCACCGAGCAGCTCATCGACGAGTGCCTGGTGTCGGCACGCTCCCAGCTCATGCGAATGACATCAGCTTCCGTGACCGATGAGGAGGACTTCTAGACATCCCGCGAGGGCCTGAAGAGAGGGAAAGGAAGGAAATGATTGTTCTGTTTCGCGTGGACCACAGGCTCCTACACGGCCAGGTCGTGTTTTCGTGGTGCTCGGCACTCGACCCAGATTGCCTGCTCGTGGCCGATGACGCCGTCGTGGGCGACGATTTGCGCAAGACCACGCTCAAGCTCGGCAAGCCAGCCGGCACCAAACTCGTCATCAAGTCCGTCGATGACGCCATTGATGCCATCAATGCCGGTCGAACCGACAAGTACCGCCTGTTCGCTGTCGTTTCCAACGTCGCCGACGCGGTGCGCATGGCGCTCGCCTGCGACCAAATCACCGCGATCGACCTCGGCGGCACCAAGGCCGGCGAGGACAAGCGCAAGGTGAGCCGAATGGTCTACCTCGCGCCTGAGGAGGAGGCGCTGCTCGCCGACGCCCAAGCCAAGGGGATTGAGGTCTACATCCAGGCCGTTCCGAGTGATGCACGCGTTTCCTTTGTGGCCAAGGACGGTTAGGAACCGCTTCGACAAGGAAGAGAGGTATGTCTATGCAAGCGCTTCTTGTTGGGATCGTCGCGTTCGTGGGGTTCCTCGAATGCGGGATTGGTAACTCGATGATCCAGCGGCCCATCGTGATGGGTCCGCTCGTGGGCCTCGTGCTCGGAGACCTCACGATGGGTCTGCAGGTCGGTGCCACGCTCGAGCTCGCCTTCATGGGCAGCCAAGCCATTGGCTCGGCGTTGCCGCCCGAGATTACGGCCGGTGGTGTGCTTGGAACCGCCTTCGCCATCACCTCTGGGGGTGGCATCGAGGCGGCCATCGTGCTGTGCCTGCCTATCGCCTCGCTCGCGCTCATCATCAAGAACCTCTACTACGTGGTCGTCCGCGGATGGATGCTCCATGCCTCCGACCGGTGCGCGGCTGCCGGAGATGCGGCCGGGGTCGCCCGCTGGCACTGGGTGAGCTTCCTATCCTACGTGTTGGTCATGTCCGTGGTCTGCGGGGCGGCCTTTGCGGCGGGCGGTCCGGTCGTCGAGGCCCTTCTCGCTGCCATCCCTGATTTCGTGCAAGACGGTCTGACCGTGGCCTCTGGCATTCTGCCTGCCCTCGGCTTCGCCCAGCTTGCGAGCCTGCTGATTAGCAAGGATGTCGCGCCGTACTTCTTCATAGGCTTCTTGCTCTCCGCCTATCTCGGCATCCCCGTCTTGGGCATCGCGCTGCTTGGTGTCCTGCTCGTGATCCTGCTTTTGGGCGGCAACAAGCTTGCCCCCGCCATGTCCGCCGCCACCACCGAGGAGATGGAAGATGAGGACTTCTAACGAGACCACCATTCCCGTCGTTGACGAGAGGGGCAAGAAGCGCGTCAGCAGACGGGAGCTCATGCGCGTGTTCTGGCGCTCCTTCACCATCAATGCCTCATACCAGTACGAGCGGCAGATGAACCAGGGTTTCGCTTACTCGATGTCCCCGGTAATCGAGAAGCTCTACGATGGGAAGGAACAGCGCGCTGAGGCGCTCGTGCGCCATAGCGAGTTCTTCAACGTGACGCCAATGGTCTCCCCGCTCGTCATGGGCATCACGGCCGCGCTTGAGGAGGAGAACGCCAACGACGAGCAGTTCGACTCCAAATCCATCAATGCCGTCAAGTCAGCACTCATGGGTCCGCTCTCCGGCATCGGAGACTCCATTTTCTGGGGTACGCTGCGACCGCTCGCGGCTGGCATCGCCTGCTCGCTGGCGCTTGCCGGCAACGCCGTGGCACCGGTCCTGTTCTACGTGCTGTTCAACGTGTTCAACGTCGCGTGCCGCTATTTCGGGCTGTTCAAGGGCTACGAGCTCGGCACGACGTTCCTTGGCAGAATGGCGGCTTCCGGCATCATGCAGAAGGTCTTCTTCGGGGCCGGTATCATAGGCATGCTCGTCATAGGATCGATGGTGTCGTCGATGGTCACGGTGGACCTGGTGCTCTCGATTGGCGATGGGGACAGCGCGATTCTGCTCAACGATGTCATCAACGAGATCATGCCGCAGATGCTGCCGCTGTTGGTGACGATGCTTCTGTTCTGGCTCATCCGCAAGGGGCAGAAGGTCAACATGCTGCTGCTCTGGATTGTTGTGGTGAGCATCGCCTGCTGCTTCCTCGGCATCCTGTAGGTGTCATGATGCGCGGGACGGGTCCGGTTGGCTCGTCCCGCGCAGGAGGTTTCCATGCTGAAGCGACACGTTGAGCTCGAGAGCCGCGGCCTCATCCTGAGAGGCTATCTCGAGCTTCCTGATGGCGCGAGCCCCGCTGCCCCGGTTCCGCTGCTTGTCATGTTCCATGGTTTTACGGGCACACTGAGCGAGAAGCACTTCCTGCTCGCGCGCCTCTCACGTCGCGTGGTGGCCGAGGGTACGGCCACGCTGCGCTTTGACTTCGGGGGGTCGGGGGAGTCAGATGGCGACTTCGTCGACGTGACGCCGGCCACAGAGATCGCCGACGGCCGCTCGATTGTCTGCTGGGCCCGCGATGTGGCTGAGGTCGATCCTGCGCGCGTGGGGCTTCTGGGCTACTCTCTCGGAGGGTTCGTCGCCACGCATGTAGCCGCTCGTGAGGCGCACTTTCTGAAACGGCTCGTGCTCGTCTCTCCGGGGCTGGCCACTCACCGCAAGATGGGTCTGCTCATCGAACAGACGGGTCGGGCGACGCGCGGATCGCTCGAGGTGGGGGAGCGTTTCGTCTCCGACGGCGACGCGCTCGACGTGCTCGCGGCCGCTCGCTCCTGCCCGGTGCCCGTCGACATCGTCCAAGGCACCTCAGACACCGTCGTGTCGTTCTCATGCGCGATGGCCTACGCCTCGAGCTTCGATGACGCGCGTCTCACCTATGTCACGGGTGCCGACCACGCCTACGACACGCCCGAGCACTTCTCGCGGCTTGCCGATGTCGTGGCGGCCGCTGCGCTCCGCCTGTAGGGCCGCCGAAAACCAGCCACCCGCGCGTCCGCGCGGCGCGCGACCCCAACGTTTCCCGTCCGTTTCCGCATCGCGTC
>CAZCTE010000074.1:4673-6525 GCA_964501395.1 uncultured Atopobium sp. | reverse complement strand
CTCATCGCCGCCCACGGCAACTCCCTGCGCGCCCTCGTCATGCAGTTCGAGCACCTGACCCCCGAGGAGATCCTCGAGGTCAACATCCCCACCGGCGTGCCCTGCGCCTACACCTTCGACAAGGACTGGAACATCGTCGACAAGCACTACATCGGCGACGCGGCCACCATCGAGGCCAAGATCGCGGCCGTGGCCAACCAGGGCAAGGCAAAGAAGTAGCGCTGGCGAGAAGCGTCTCGCGGCAACGGCGTACTGCCCCGCCGCACAGTGCGCCCCCGGTTCGAGCAGAACCTCTCATCGAGAGGCCCCTGCTGCGAGCCGGGGGCGTTTCGTGTGCGCCTTGGGCCGGGCGGCGTTCTTGCCGCCGCGCGCTTCTCGCTCCCCTAGGCCTCCACCAGGACCTTGGCGGCGTCGGCGCAGGCGGAGAGGGCGTCGTCGTCCGGTGCCTCGTTCGCGATCACCGTGGACACCACGTTCACGCCGGCGCCCTCGGCGTCCTCGCGCCAGGTGTCCATCCACTCGCCGGTGCCCCAGCCGTAGCTGCCGAAGAGCACCACCGGCTTGGAGCCGAGGACGCCCTTGCAGGCCTCCCAGACCGGCTCGAACTCGTCGGACTCGAGCTCCTCGGCGCCCATCGCGGGGCAGCCGAACGCCAGGGCGTCAAAGCCCGCGACGTCATCCGCCGTGAAGTCGGCCACGGCCGCGACCTTGGCCGTGCCGCCCGCGGCCGTGACGCCCTCGCCGATGGCGTTGGCCATCTCCTCGGTGTTGCCCGTGCCCGTCCAGTACACCACGCATACGCTCTTGCCCATGTGATTCTCCTTTCTCATGCGGCCCCAGCATCGACCGGCGCCGATCCCATCCGAAGGAGCTCCCGCACGGGAACCCCCTCGGCGTAGAGCCTTCTCACGTCGCGCTCGCGGCGCCCGAGCTCCTCGAAGCGCCGCCGCGCGGCCAGCGGGTCGCCGTAGACCTGCCACCTGCCGCAGGCCACGGCCCCGCGCCCGCCGTCGGCGATGAAGCCCTCCACGTCCTCGGGCGGGTAGCCCAGGACGAGCCCCACCTCGTGGGGGAAGCCGCCGCGGCCCGCGTAGTACGAGCGCAGACGCCCCACGAGCTCGCGCAGGGCGGCCTCCGGCTCGGGGTCGATCCCGGCGCGCGAAAGCAGGGCGCGGGCGGGCCTGGACGAGAGGGCGTCGCGCACCTGCCCCGGCCTCCAGACGAGCAGCATGAGCCTGCCGTCGCGCCAGCCCAGGCCCGTCGCGCGGACGCCCCAGGGCGAGAGGCCCCGTTCGTACGTGCGCAGGAGCTCGGAGACGATGCGGCGGGCGCGGCGGGGCGAGCGGCCCGCCTCCGCGAGACGGGTGCGGAAGCCAAAGACGGAGGCCGGCTTGGCGCCCAGGAAGACGAGACCCGCCTGCCGCACGAGGCAGCCGACGAACTCGGACTCCAGGGCCTCCTCGAGGCTCTCCGCCTCCGCGGGCTCCGCGAGGCACACGTCCATCCCCTGTCCCATCTGACCTCCTCGTCCGGCGTCGCGGCGTCACGGCTACGTGGCGTCGCGGCTACGCGGCGTCGCGGCCCTGCACGGTCCTATCGGCAAGTTACCTTTGGCTAACTGGCCACTGCTGAGAGTAACCCTTTTCTAACTTGCTGTCTAGAGCAGAGCGCTGTCCAGTCCTTACGGAGCCCTCATCCACCCGGATCCGCCCGAATCCACCCGAAACCGCCCGAAACCTAACAGGTGGTGTGAGCTAAAGCGCCTTGAGATGAACTATTTCTAGCGTTAGGTTATGTTTACAAGAAGAGTTCGCACCACCTGCTAGGTTCTGTTCCGCAGGTTGCGCGCGTC
>CAZCTE010000074.1:0-4573 GCA_964501395.1 uncultured Atopobium sp. | reverse complement strand
GCCGCCCTGCTCGACCCATCGGTAAACGGTGTTGTCCGTACAAGATGACTGCGCTATCCTCCGTGTCGACGACATCCGCCCGCGGCGAAACGGGGCCCACATGCTGCTTGCCGACTACCACGTGCACACCGGCTTCTCGGATGACTCGACCTACCCCCTCGAGCGGGTGGCGCGCGACGCCCTGCGCCTCAACCTGGACGAGCTGTGCTTCACGGAGCACGTGGACTACGGCGTCAAGCCCGAGTGGGACAGCCCGGCCGGCGCGCGCTTCGAGGACGGCCACCCCGTGACCAACTGTCCCTACGAGCCCTACCTCGACGAGCTCGACCGGGTCCGCGGCGAGCTGGGCGACAAGATCACCCTCAAGGCCGGGCTCGAGCTGGGCGTGCAGACCCACACGATCGAGCAGAACCGCGCGCTCGTGGGGCGCCTCGCAGGCCGGCTCGACTTTGTCATCTGCTCGATCCACCAGGTGGGCGACCTCGAGTTCTGGAACGGCGACTACCAGCGGGGCCGCACGCAGGAGGAGATCCACACCGCCTACTACGAGGAGATGCTCGGCGTGGTGGAGGGCTTCCACGACTACTCCGTGCTAGGCCACCTGGACCTCATCCGCCGCTACGACCCCTTTGGCGACTACCCCTTCGAGCGCGTGCGCGACGTGGTGGCCGAGGTCCTGCGCCGCGTGGTCGCGGACGGCAGGGGCGTCGAGGTGAACACCTCCGGGATTCGCTACGGCCTCGGGGAGTTCCAGCCGTCGCGGGAGATCCTCGAGCTCTACCGCGACCTCGGCGGCACCGTGGTCACCGTGGGCTCGGACTCCCACACGCCGGATCACCTGGGATCCTACCTGCGCCTCGCCTACCGCGAGCTCGAGGAGCTGGGCTTCGAGGGCGTCTGGACCTTCGAGGGCGGCGAGGGCGTGCTGCACCGGTTCTAGCGCGAAGACGAGAGGGGCGGGGCGGGCTGCCGCGGCAATGCCGGCCAGCGTGCCGAGAAGCCCGCGCGCATCCGGGCCCAACGCATAAGTTGCCCAAACGCAGGCTTGATAACGCGTTACGTTGCCACTTCTGCGTGTTGCTCGCGCGCGCCGGCGTTTCTCGGCGGAACCTCTCCCCTACTCCAGGTAGCGAGCGCGCAGCTCGTCGATGTCGGCCTGATCCAGGCCGAGCGCCTCGCGCAGGTAGCCCATGACGCCGCCGAACTCCCGGGTGACGGCCGCCACCGTGGCGCGAATGAAGCGCGGGTTTGCGGCGGTCCGCTCGTCCGGGGGGACGTCCGCGTAGAGGTTGGTGGCGAGGTAGTCCCCCTCCATCGCCTCCATGGGCACGCCGAGCGCCGCCTCCACGAGCATGCTGGCCATGCCGCAGCGGTCGCGGCCCACGTGGCAGTGCCAGAGCACCGCGCCGTCGGTGGTCTCGAGCACGCAGCGGAAGAGCCGCCGGTAGCTCTCGATGCCGGACTGGCCGAGCAGGATCTCCGGGTAGAGCAGCTCCATGAAGCGCGCTGGGTCGTCATCGTCCGCCTGGGCCGCCTCGAGCTGGCGTCGCGCCTCGGCGTTCTGCGAGATTCCTGCTATGGCGTCGCGCAGGACGTCCGCATGCTCGTAGCGCACGCCGGGGAAGCGCTCCATGCCCTCGGGGTACTCCGAGAGCTCCTCCTCGCCGCGCAGGTCGACGACCGTGCGGAGGCGGTACTCGTCGAGCAGCCGGCGACAGTCCGCGGCGGTGGCAAAGTAGAGCGCGCCCGAGCGCAGGAGCAGCCCGCGGCGCACCCGCCGGCCGTCGCTGGCGAGAAGCCCGCCGAGGTCGCGCGTGTTGGGAAGGCCCTCGAAGTCGATGCGGCCGTGGCTGTCCCTCTGGTCGTAGCGTGACATGGGTTCCCTTCCTCGCCGGTGGCCTGCGGCTAGTCCGCGCTCGAGTCGACGGCCGGCGGCTCCCCGGTCTCCAGCACGCGCTCGAGCGCGGCCTCGTCGAGCACCGGCACGCCGAGGCTCTCCGCCTTCGCGAGCTTGGAGCCCGCCGCGGCGCCGGCCACCACATAGCTCGTCCTCTTGGAGACCGAGCCCGTCACCTTGGCGCCCAGGGCCACGAGGGCCGCCTTGGCCTGGTCGCGCGTGAGGCGCTCGAGCGTGCCCGTGAGCACGAAGGTGAGGCCCGCGAGCGTCTGCGGGCGCTCAGGCTCGAGGCGCTCCTCCTCCATGACAACGCCCGCCTCGCACAGACGCTCCACCACGGCCGCGTTCTGAGGCACCGAGAAGAACCCGCGCACGCTGGCGGCGATCTTGGGGCCCACGCCGTCCACGGAGGCGATCTCCTCCTCGCTCGCCGCCGCGAGCGCCCCCATGGAGCCGAAGCGCGCCGCGAGCGCGCGGGCCACGGTCTCACCCACGTGGCGGATGCCCAGGCCAAAGAGGGCGCGCGCGAGCCCGCGGCCCTTGGACTCCACCACCTGCGCCATGATCTTCTCGGCGACCACGTGCCCCACCACGATCTTCTCGCCGTCCACGGTCATGCGGCCGGTCCAGACCCCGGCGAGGGCCTCCTCGGTGAGCCGGTCGTAGAAGTCCGCCACGTCGGCGAGCAGGCCCTGCTCCACCATGCGCGCCACGATCTCGTCCCCCAGACCGTCGATGTCCATGGCCTTGCGGCTGCCCCAGTGGATGAGGCGCTCCACGGCCTGGGCCGGGCAGTCGATGGAGACGCATCGGTAGGCGACCTCGCCCTCCTCGCGCACCACGGGGCTGCCGCAGGAGGGGCAGGTCTCGGGCATGCGGAACTCCTCGGCGCCCTCGGGGCGCAGGTCGAGCACGGGGCCCACCACCTCGGGGATCACGTCGCCGGCCTTGTGGACCACGATGGTGTCGCCCACGCGGACGTTCTTGCGGGCGATCTCGTCCACGTTGTGGAGCGTGGCGCGCGCGATGGTGGAGCCGGCCACCGTGACCGGGTCGAACTCCGCCACGGGCGTGAGCACGCCGGTGCGGCCCACCTGCACGCGAATCTCGCGCAGGACGGTGCGGCGCTCCTCGGGCGGGAACTTGAAGGCGATGGCCCAGCGCGGGGCGCGTGCCGTGAAGCCGAGCGCCTCCTGGGAGGCGAAGGAGTCCACCTTCACCACCACGCCGTCGATGTCGTAGTCGAGCTCGTCTCGGCGCTCGAGGGCGCGCTCGCAGTAGGCGCGGACCTCGGCCGCGGAGGCGCAGCGCGCGAAGTTGGGGTTCACCGAGAAGCCGCAGTCCTGGAGCCAGCGGAGGAAGTCGTACTGGGTGCGCACGTCTATGGGCGCCTCGTCCGCCACGGCGTAGACGAAGGTCTCAAGGTCGCGGTGGGCCGTGACCTTGGGGTCCTTCTGGCGCAGGCTCCCCGCGGCGGCGTTTCTGGGGTTGGCGAAGGGCGCGGCGCCGGCGGCGTCGGCGTCCTCGTTGAGCCGGCGGAAGGAGTGGCGCGGCATGTAGACCTCGCCGCGGACCTCCACCGTGCGCCCCAGGCCGCCGTCCGCCAGGCGCGCGAGGCCCGCGGGCGCCAGGGCGCGCGGGACGTCGGCGATCGTGAGGATGTTGGCCGTGACGTTCTCGCCGGTGGTGCCGTCGCCGCGGGTGGCGGCGCGCACGAGCTGGGCGTCGCGGTAGGTGAGCGCCACGCCCAGGCCGTCGATCTTGAGCTCGCAGGTGTAGGTCACGGGGCGCTCCGGCGTGGCGCCCAGGGCCTCCTCCGTGCGGGCGAGCCACTCGTCGAGCTCGTCGAGGTCCATCGCGTCGTCCATAGAGTACATGCGCGCGGCGTGCGTCACGGGCTCGAACTGCTCCGAGACGAAGCCGCCCACGCGCTGCGTGTAGCTCTCGGGCGTGACGAGCTCCGGGTGCTCGGCCTCCAGGGCGAGCAGCTCGCGGAGGGTGCGGTCGAACTCGGCGTCCGACATCTCCGGCCGGTCGAGCGCGTAGTAGGCGTAGGCCGCGTGGGAGAGAATCCGGTTGAGCTCGGCGTGACGGGCGCGGGGGGTTGACGCAGGGGCTGCCGGCTCCGCTGGCGTCGGCGCGGCCGGTTCCGCCGGCGCGGTCATCTCCGCCCCCGTCGGCACGCCCTCCCCGGCCCCGCCATCCCCAAACAGGGACGCCTGGACCGGCGCGCCCGCCTCGCCGCTCTTCTCGTCTGCCATGCTCAGCCCTCCCGAGGTCACGGTGCTTTCCGGCCAACCATGGTACCGCATGCCCCGGACGAGAAGCCCGCCCTACTCGCGCAGGAACGCTGCGTCGTGCTGGGGGACGCCGCCCTCGTCGCTCACGTAGCGCTCCGCGCGCATGTGCAGGTCGTACTTGTCGCGAAGCTCCGCGATCGCCTGCATGGCGGGCGAGGCGTGATGCTCGTCGAGCGCCTCCTGGCTGGCCCACGAGTCGACGAGCAGCACGGTCTCGGGGTCGTCGAGCGGCTGGAAGTAGCGGTAGCAGAGGCTGCCCTCCCGCGCGCGGATGGCGTCGGCGGTGCCGGACGACTCCATCTCCTCGGCGAAGCGCCGCGCGGCGTCTCCCGTGCCGGTGTAGTACAGGTTCATCGTGATCGCCATGGGGTCTCCT
>CAZCTE010000073.1:2852-6559 GCA_964501395.1 uncultured Atopobium sp. | reverse complement strand
GCTTGGCGTCAAGGCCCACCTGCTCGATGCGCATGAGGCGGCGCTGCTCGGCGCGGGTGAGCTCAATCTCGCCCTCCTCCGCGGCCTCGAGCTTGGCGGTGGCCTCGGTGCCCGCCTCGATCTTCATGGCGAGGTTGACCTCCTCGGAGGCCGAGAGCAGCGCCACCTTGCCGATCTCCTTGAGGTACATGCGCACGGGGTCTCCGGTGAGCATGACGGTGGAGGTGTCCTGCCGGCGCGCGCGGGCGCGGCTCGAGCGCTTGGGCTTGGCGACCCTTGCCTTGGGGACGGAGCGCAGGGCCTCCTTCACGGCCTTGGCCTCGGCCGCGCTCTCCGACTGCCCCTCCTCGTCGTCGTAGTCGTCGTCCTGCTCGTCGTCCTCGTCGTCGAGGCCGTCGTCGGAGTCGGCGTCGTCGTCCACGGAGAAGCCGAGGCCCGCGGACTCGTCGCTCGAAATCTCCACGCCCTGGGCGCGCAGGGCGTCGTAGATGTCCGAGAGCTCGTCGGAGTCGATGTCAATGTCCCGGATGGCGATCTGGATCTCGTCCTCGGTGACGGTCGAGCGACCCTCGGCGCTGCTCACGAGGCCGCTGACGACCTTGGTCAGCTCCTCGGAGAGGTTAGCCTCGGGCTTGGTCTTCTTGCTTGCAGCCACATGTCTCCCATCGACGCAGAATGACACAGATTGTACCCGAACGGGCCCCGTCCTACTCAGACGAAGCGGACGAGAGGGACCTCGTGAGCTCAGCCATGCGACGCTGGAGCGCCGCCGCCTCCTCGAAGAGCCGGTCCGACTCGGCGTCGCCCGGCGGGGCCGCCTTGAGCGCCGCGCGAATCTGCCTCACGCGGCGCCGGCACGAGCAGAGCTCCACGGTGTCCACGATGAGCTCGAGACGCTCCCCCTCAGTGAGGTCGCCCTCCCCCAGGGCGCGCCCACCGGAGAGGATGCGCGGCGCCTCGGGGACCACCGAGCTCGCCGCCGCGACCACCTCGGCCGGGCTCGAGCCCGCCGGCGTGGAGAGCATGGCCCAGGCCATGGCCTCGTGCCGGGCGTCCGACCAGGAGACCTCGGCGATGCGGTCGCCGTAGGCACGGACCTCGTCGGGGCGCTCCGCCAGCGCGGCGAGAAGCTCGCGCTCGGCCGCGACCTGCATGCGCTCGTCGGCGGAGAGGGCCCTGAGCGAGGGGCCATCGGGGGCGGGGCCGGGGCCGGGCGCCCAAGCGGGCGCCCCCGCAGGCGCGGCCTGCTCGTAGGCCTCGGCGGGCACGTAGTCCGCGGGCACGGCGTCGTCGTCCGGCACGGGGGCGGCGGCAACCGGCCTGGCGGCCGGCCTCCCGGCCTGCGGCCCGCCGGCCGCTTGCGGCCGGGAGACCGCCACGCTCGCCCCCTGCCGCCCCGGCCGCTCCTCGTCCAGCTCCCGCACCGGCGCCTGCCGGATGGCCCGCTTGGTCTCCTCCACGTCCATCCCCAGGGTGTCGGCGAGCCGCGTCGCGTACTCGTCGAGCAGGACGGAGCGCTTGAGCGGCGCCAGGAGCTGCGCCATGTCCTCGAGCGCCCGCACGCGGCGGCCCGGCGCGGAGAGGTCGTGCCCCTCCAGGCGCTTCTCGAAGACGAAGTCCATGAGCGGCACGGCCGCATCAAGTATGGCCCGCAGCTCGTCGGCGCCGTGCTCGGCCAGGAACTCCATCGGGTCCCGCCCGCCCGGCAGCACCACGCACAGGAGCGCCGCCGAGGTCTTGTCGAGGTAGCGGATCGCGCGCTCGGCCGCGCGCTGGCCCGCCGCGTCGCCGTCGAAGAGGCAGACGATGCGGCTCACGCGCTGGCGCTCCACGAGGCGCACGTGGTCGAGCCGGAAGGCCGTCCCCAGCGCGGCCACCGTGTTGGTGAAGCCGGCCTCGTGCATGGCGATGACGTCGGTGTAGCCCTCGCACACGATGGCCTCGCCCGTTGCGGCCATGGACTCCTTGGCGCGGTCGTAGGCGAAAAGGTGCTTGCCCTTGTTGAAGGCCGCCGTGTCCCGCGTGTTCACGTACTTGGCAACGCCCTCGCGCTTGGCGCCCAGCACGCGCCCGCCAAAGGCGATGGTGCGCCCCAGCTCGTCGTGTATGGGGAACATCACGCGGTCGAAGAAGCGGTCCTGGAGCCGGCCCGAGCGGTCGTAGGCCAGGTCGGCGGCCGTCATCTCGGCGGGCGAGAAGCCCTTGGCGCGCAGCTGCGCCACGAGCGAGCCGCGCCCCGGCGCGTAGCCCAGGCCCCAGCGCCGGCACACCTCGGAGCCGAAGCCGCGCCCGGCCAGGTAGCGCCGGGCGGCGTCCGGGCCCTCGCCCCTGCCGCGCATGAGCATGGTGTGGTAGTAGCCCTCGGCCTCGCCCAGGGCCTCCATGAGGCGGGTTCGCCGGGGCCCGCGGCGGGTGCCCCTCTCCTCGGCGAGCTCGATGCCGGCGCGGTCGGCCAGGTAGCGGATGGCGTCCGGGAACTCGAGCCCCTCGCGGCGCTGCACGTAGGAGAAGACGTCGCCGCCGTCCCCGCAGCCGAAGCAGTGCCAGAGCCCCGTGGACGGGTTCACCTTGAAGGAGGGCGTCTTCTCGCCGTGGAAGGGGCAGCAGCCCCAGAAGTCCTGGCCGCGCTGGCGCAGCTCCACGGTCTCGGACACGAGCTGCACGAAGTCGGTGGCCTGGCGGACGCGCTCCTTGTCCTCGTCGGTGATCACGCGCTCGCCTCCCCCGCGCGCGGGGTGGGCGCGGCAACCGGCACGCCGCCCTCCCCCAGGGCCCCGCGGACCCAGTCGACGTTTGCCGCGACCGCGCGCTCGAGCTCCTCGACCGAGGAGAAGGCCCTCGGCTCGCGGAGCCACCGGCAGAAGACCACGGAGACCTCCTGACCGTAGAGGTCCCCCGAGAAGCCCAGGAGCGTGGCCTCGAGGAAGGCCGCGCCCTCCTCGCCGGGCGAGAAGGTCCGGGGCTTGCCGACGTTGATCGCGGCCGGGTGGGCGACCTGGTCGCCCGCGTCGCCCACGCACACGAGGCCGGCGTAGACCCCCTCGGCAGGCAGGCACGCCCCCTCGCGCACCCGCACGTTGGCGGTGGGGAAGCCGAGGCCCGTCCCCTCGCCGCGCCCGTGCTCAACCACGCCCGTGACGTAGTGGCAGCGGCCGAGCAGGGCGGCCGCGTCCTCCACGCGCCCCTCGGCAATGAGCGTCCGCGCACGGGAGGCGGTGATCGGGGAGCCACCCTCGTCTGCGAGCGCCACCCCCTCGACCTCGAAGCCGTCCCCCTCGCCAAGCGCGGCCAGCGCCGCGACGTCGCCGCGCCCGCCCGCGCCGAGGCGGAAGTCCTCCCCCACCACCACGGCCCGCAGGTCCATGAGGGCGCACAGGCCCTCGCGGACGAAGCGCTCGTGCGGCAGGGCGGCAAGCTCTGGCGTGAAGTCGAGCGTCACGAGGGCGTCCACGCCCGAGGCGACCAGGAACGCCTCGCGGTCGCGCACGCTCAGCAGGTCCGCCGAGGCCGGGCCGGGCAGCACCTGCGCGGGGTCGGGCGAGAAGGTCACCGCGGCGAGGCGGCAGCCGAGGGCCCGCGCGCGCCTGCGGGCGCGGGCGAGCAGCGCCCGGTGCCCTCTGTGGAGGCCGTCGAAGGCGCCGATCGCGCAGACGAAGCGCCGGTCAGAGCCGAGGAGCCGGCCGGGGTCGGGCGCGGGGGGCTCGCCG
>CAZCTE010000073.1:0-2752 GCA_964501395.1 uncultured Atopobium sp. | reverse complement strand
CGACCGTCCCGCTCACGGGCAGCCCCGGGAGCGCGAACGCTCGCGCGGAGCCCGCCAGCGCCTCCTGCGCCCAGGCCGGCGCGAGCGACTCCCCCGCGAGACGCGCCAGCGCGGCGGGGCCGAGCGGCTCCTCGGGCCCCACGAGCGAGAGCGGCGGATTCACGCCCTCGATGCCCTGCGGGAAGTTGGCCTGGCAGGCGAGCTGCCCGCCGCGGCGCTCCCAGATGCCTACGAGCGCGTGGTCCCAGGTGAGGCAGACGCGCTCGCCGCGCGCCGGGACGTGGGCGGCGTAGCGGCCCCGCGCCCGGCCCAGGGGTATCGGCCGCCCGTTGGTCACGGAGGCGATCTCCCCCACCTCGAGCGGCCGCTCAGCCAGGCCGAGCACGGCCACCGGGTCGAGCGCGCGCTCCCGCGCGAGGGCGGCGCCCCCCGCCTCCAGCTCCTCGAGCGTGAGGCAGTCCGCCAGGGTCACCGGGCCGGAGAAGGTACGACGCAGCTCGGAGACGTGCGCAAAGCAGCCGAGCTCGCGCCCCAGGTCGCGCGCGACGCTGCGCACGTAGGTGCCCTTGGAGACGTCGAGCTCCACCTCCCAGGTGCGGGCCGCGGCGTCCAGGCCCAGAAGGCGCGAATCGTAAATGCGCACCCGGCGCGGCTTGAGCTCGAGCGCCTCTCCGGAGCGCGCGGCGTCGTAGGCACGCCTCCCGCCCACCGAGACGGCGGAGAACGCGGGCGGCACCTGGTCCTGCTCGCCCACGAGCGCGGCCACGCGCGCCGAGGCAACGCGCCCGTCAAAAAGCTCGCCCGGAACCTCCGCCATCCGCACGACCTCGCCCTCGGCGTCGTCGGTCGTGGTCTGCGCGCCCAGCTGGAAGGTGGCACGGTAGCCCTTGCGGTCGAGCGTGAGAAGGCCCAGCAGCTTGGTGGCCAGCCCTATGCCCACCACGAGCACGCCCGTGGCGGCCGGGTCGAGCGTGCCGGCATGGCCCACGCGCCGCTCCCCCACCGCGCGGCGCACGCGGGAGACCACGTCGTGGCTCGTCATGCCGGCGGGCTTGTCGATGGCGATGAGCGCGGAGAAGGCGCTCGGTCTGCGGGCCAAGGTCAGCCCTCGGCCGCGGGGGCGGGCGCCGGCGTGGGCGCGTAGAGCGCGCGGAGCTTGGGCAGCACCGCGGAGAGGGCCTGGTCGATGTCGCCCTCCACGGTGAAGCCGGCCGCTGCCGGGTGCCCGCCGCCGCCCATCTCGCGCGCCACGGCGGAGATGTCGCGGTCGGACTTGGCGCGCAGGTTGCCGCGCACCTTGCCGCCCGGGATCTCCTTGAGGAAGAGCGCCACCTCGCAGCCGTCCACGCGGCGCACGATGTCCACGAGGCCGTCGCACTCTGCCACGGGCACGCCCGACGCCCCGAGGTCGGCCGCCGTGGCGTAGCTGTAGGCGATCTTGCCCTGCTCGAAGGTGGTGATGCGGCCCATGACGGTGGCCGAGAGGTGCAGGTAGGCCAGCCGGTCGCTCTGGTAGACGTTGAGGGCCACGTCGGACGGGTTGGCGCCCGCGTCAACGAGCATGCTCGCCACCTCGAAGGCCTCGCCGTTCGTGTTCTGGTACTGGAAGCACCCGGTGTCCGTGACGAGGGCGCAGAGCAGGCACTGGGCCATGGTGGGGGTGAGCCCGCCGGCCACGTGCGTGGCGTACTCGGCCACGATCACGCCGGCCGCCGCGGCGTCGCACCGCACCACGCCGGCGTCCCAGAAGCGCCCGGAGGAGGGGTGGTGGTCGATGACCGCCACGCTGCCCGAGCGCTCGAGCACGGCGCGCGCCTCGGAGAGGCGGTCCGGGTGCGAGAGGTCCACGCAGAAGAAGAGGTCGGGGTCCTCGCGGTACTCAGAGGCGCACACGAGGCGGTCTGCCCCCGGCAGGAACTGGTAGATCCGGGGGACCACGTCCTGGTCGGCGAGAAGCGCGGTGACCCGCTTCTCCGGCCAGGTGCGCTCGATGAGCTCCACGAGCGCGAGCTCCGAGCCGAGCGCGTCGCCGTCCGGCGAGGTGTGCGCGCAGACGGCGATGGTGGAGGCCGCCTCCACGAGCCGCGTGATCTCGTCGAAGCTCGGGCGCTGGCGAGCCATGATCTCCTCTGACCTGAGCGACATCGGCCCTCCTAGCCCTCTGCGTCCCCGGATGCGGCCGGCGCGGTCGCGGCCTCGTCGGCCTCGGCCCCGGCGGCCTTCTCGCCCTCCGCAACCGGGTACCCGAACTCGTCCTTCTCGACGCCCAGGGTGGGCGGCTCCACCTCCAGCGCGCGGGCGATCCGCTCCGCCTCGTCGGTGGTGGTGTCGATGCGGAAGTCGAGCTCCGGCGTGACGCGCCAGTTGAGCGCGCGCCCCAGAAGCGAGCGGATGCGCCCCTTGGCCCGCGCGAGCGCGGCGCTGACCTCGTCGTAGCGATTTGCGTCGCAGCTCACGTAGGCCCTGAGGTAGGACTTGTCCACCGAGACCTCCACGCCCGTGATGGTCACGAGCGCGAGGTCCGGGTCGGAGATCTCAAAGAGCAGGATGTTGGCGAGCTTGACGCGGGCGAGCTCGTTGGTCCTCCTCGAGTACTGGTTCTGCTTCATCTGCGCCTCCCGCTACTCCGTGCGCGCGACCTCTTCGATGCGGAAGCCCTCGATGAGGTCGCCGGGCTTGACGTCCTGGAAGTTCTCCAGGCCGATGCCGCACTCGAAGCCGGCCTTGACGCTCTTGACGTCGTCCTTGTAGC
>CAZCTE010000072.1:0-6574 GCA_964501395.1 uncultured Atopobium sp. | reverse complement strand
TAGCAGTGTAGCCCAAACCGGGGCGTGGCAATACCGGCAGATGGGCAGGCTTCGGGAGCGCGAGAGCGGCCACTGGCCCCGCGTCGATTTACCTCCGGACATCGAATTTTCTCCATAAGTGGGACGGCAACCGCTCCGATGAAGCGCCCCTCCAAATGAATCAGGAGCCAATCCATGCTTCACCAATGCTTCACCGATGCAATCTTTTATTTCCTAACGAAAGCAGGCCAGAGGCGTTATTACCTCTGACCTGCGGTTTCTCTGGTGCCCCCGGGCCGATTCGAACGGCCGACACCCGCTTTAGGAGAGCGGTGCTCTATCCCCTGAGCTACGAAGGCGTGGGTTCACATTCTAGCACCGGAGCGGCGCTCGGCAAACCGACAGGCCTCGCTCCCGGTAAGCTCCGCGCGAAGCCCCTACTTCTTGCCGGCCTTCTTGCCCTTCTCGGCGTCCTTGGCGGCCTTCTCCAGCTCCTCAACGCGCGCCTTCTCAAGCAGCTGCTCCACGCGCTTCTGGGTCATGCCGCTCACGCGCGTCTCGGCCTCCTTGCGGAAGCGACGGCGCTTCACCATGTCGTAGACGAAGGAGGCGATGATAAACGCGTAGGCCAGCACGAGCGAGATCACGGAGATCAGGCCCTGCCAGGTGGAGACGTCCGTGGTCCCGTCAAAGAGGCTGGAGAAGACGAGGGAGAGGATGGCGAGCACCATGCCCACGCCCAGAAGCGCCCAGAAGACCTTCTCGGTGGCGCGGTAGCCGGGGATGCCGCGCAGGACAATGTCGAAGGCGCGGTTGCGCAGGTCGCGCTCGTCACGCTCGCGACGCTTGCGCTCCTTCTTCTCCGCCTTGGTCTCCTTCTTGTTGCCAAAGGTGTCCCGCTGCGAGGACTTCGGTGCCACGCGCACGGAGGCGCCGGCCTCGCGCGCGGGGCGCGCCTTGGCGGCCGAGCTCTTGACAAAGCCCTTCTTCTCGTCATCGAGCCCGGCGGACTCAATCTCCTTCTTGGGGCTCCTTGGGGCGTTGCCCTCGGCCTCGCGGCGGGCCCCCTCGATGGTGTCCTTAAGCGACATGTCTCTCCCTTACGCCCGCACGGGCTTGAACTCGGTTCCGGTGATGATCTGGAAGGCCTCCTGGTAGCGCCGGGACGTTCCCTCGATCACCTCGGCGGGGACGCGCGGCGGCTCGCCCGTCATGTCCCAGTTGGCGCGCAGCCAGTCGCGCACGTACTGCTTGTCGTAGCTCGGCTGGACCTTGCCCTCCTCGTAGCCCTCGGCGGGCCAGAAGCGGCTCGAGTCGGGCGTGAGGCACTCGTCAATGAGCGTGAGCTGGCCGTCGATGAAGCCAAACTCGAACTTGGTGTCCGCGATGATGATGCCGCGGGTGGCCGCGTAGTCCGCCGCCGCCTGGTAGATGGCGAGGGAGGCGTCGCGGAGCTGCTCGGCCACGTCCTGGCCCACGATCTCGCAGCAGCGCTCAAAAGAGATGTTCTCGTCGTGGTCGCCCAGCTCGGCCTTGGTGGAGGGGGTGAAGATGGGCTCGGGCAGCTTGGACGCCTCGGTGAGGCCCTCCGGAAGCCGGATGCCGCACACGGTGCCGTCCTGGTCGTAGGTCTTCTTGCCGGAGCCCGTGAGGTAGCCGCGGACGATGCACTCCACGGGCACGGTCTGGGCCTTCTTCACGAGCATGGAGCGCCCGGCGAGGTAGTCGGCGTAGGGCGAGAACCCCTCGGGGAGGTCCGCCACGTCGCAGCTGATCATGTGGTTGGGCATGAGGTCCGCGAAGCGCTCGAACCAGAACGCGGAGATGCGCGTGAGGACCTCGCCCTTGTGGGGGATCTCGTCGGGGAGGATGAAGTCGTAGGCGCTGATGCGGTCCGAGGCCACCATGAGGAGGCTGTCGCCGCAGTCGTAAATGTCACGAACCTTGCCGTGGGAGTCCGGGCGAAGCCCCATCTCGGCCATGTCGGTCCACCTTTCCTTGTTCGTATACCAGCTCACCAGTATACGACAGGGCGGCGGGGGCCTACGTCACGGGGGGCGCCGGATCGCGCCCGCCCCCGCGCCTCTCGCGCGTCCGCTACTTCTCCCAGGGCATGCCCTTCTGCCGCAGGGGGATGCGCAGCGTGAAGGTGGTGCCACGCCCCAGCTCGGACTCCACGAGGATGGTCCCGTTGTGGCGGTCCACGATCTCCTTGGTGATGGAGAGGCCCACGCCCAGGCCGCCGGACTCGCGCTCGCGGCTCACGTCCGAGCGCCAGAAGCGCGAGAACGTCTGCGGGATGTCCTCCTTGGCTATGCCGATGCCGGTGTCCTGCACGGACACGAGCACGTCGGAGCGGTCCTGGCGCAGGGAGACCTTCACCCAGCCGCCGGCGTTGGTGTAGCGCAGCGCGTTGCTCAGGAGGTTCACCACCGCCTCGCGGATGAGGTCGGGGTCCACCTCGGCGGTGAGCTCGCCGTGGGGCGTCTCGTCAACAAAGCGCAGGTGAAGGCCCTTCTCGTGGAAGAGCTGGTGCTGCGACGTCACGAGCGTCTCCACCAGGCGGACCATGTCCGTGGGCTCGCCCTTGAGCTCGGTCTTGCCGTTCTCCAGCCTCGAGAGCTTGAGCATGGCGTCTATGAGGCGCGAGAGCCTGCGGACCTCCTCCGCCACCACCTCGAGGTGCTCGTCGTCCGCGGGCAGCACGCCGTCCTGCATGGCCTCCACCGTGGCCTGCATGGCCATGAGGGGGGTGCGCAGCTCGTGCGCCACGTCCCCGGTGAGACGGTGCTCGAGCTTGATGTCCCGCTCGATGGTGGTGGCCATGTCGTCGAAGGTCTCGCCCAGCCGGCCTATCTCGTCCTCGCCGCTCACGCCCGTGCGGGCCGTGAGGTCGCCGTTTCTCAGCTGCTCCGCCGTGGTGGTGATGCGCTGGATGGGCTGGGTCATCTTGCGGGAGACGAGGTAGCCAATGACGCAGGCGAGCAGCGCCGCTATGACCCCCGCCGTGACGATGGCGCCGTAGGAGTTCATCATGAACGAGGAGTCCGTCTTGGTGAGCAGCGCGCCGGACTCAAAGGCCCACATGCGCACGCTGCCCACCACGGTCCCGTCCTCGGCGACGACGTCCGAGGTCACGAGGTCCTCCTCGGCGGTGGGCGCCGTGGCCGGGGTGCGGTCCACCTCCTCGTCGGACCCCTCCCCGGAGCGCCCCGGGCTGTCCCAGCTGCCGTCGTAGAGCACGGTGCCGTCCGCGTCCAGGACCTGGACGGCGATGTCGGAGGAGAGGGACGAGGTGGCGTCCTCCGCCGTGGCCGCGGCAAGCTCGAGGTCGCCGGTCTCGTCGTAGGCCTCCGCGATGCTCGCCGCCGTGGAGTCCGCGATCGACTGCATGTTCTGTCGCGTGTACTCCATGAACTGGCCCTCCCACACAACGGCGAGGACCACGCCCAGCACCACGGCCGTCATGATGGCGGTGAGGACGAAGACGAGCGTGATGCTCGTGACAAAGGGCCAGCCCCGCTTGGGCGAGGGCTGGATGGTGTTCCACGAACCGCGCGAGGACGACCCCTCAGGGCCGCCCTCGTTGGTGTTGCTTCCTATGACAAAGCGCGCGGACACGCGGGACGCCTAGCGAGACGAGCCGTCGGCGGCCTTCTCTGACGCCTCGAAGCGGTACCCCACCCCGTGCACGGTGTAGAGCCAGCGCGGATTGCGCGGGTCGTCGCCCAGCTTGGCGCGCAGGTTCTTGACGTGCGAGTCGATGGTGCGCTCGTAGCCCTCGAAGTCGTAGCCCAGGACCTTCTCCACGAGCTCCATGCGCGTGTAGACGCGACCCGGGTAGCGGGCGAGCGTGGTGAGCAGCTTGAACTCGGAGGCCGTGAGGTCGACCTCCCTGCCCTCAACGAGCACCTTGTGGCCCGAGATGTCAATCACGAGGTCGCCGAAGTCGAGGACCTCGAGCTGGGGCTCGGCCTCGGTGTGGGCGCGGCGGAGCAGGGCGCGCACGCGGGCCACGAGCTCGCGCGGCGAGAAGGGCTTGATGAGGTAGTCGTCCGCACCGAGCTCGAGGCCGATGATGCGGTCCTCGACCTCGCCCTTGGCCGTGAGCATGATGATGGGCACGTTGGAGGTCTCGCGGATGGCGCGGCACACGCGCTCGCCCGAGAGCTTGGGGAGCATGAGGTCAAGGATCACGAGGTCAAAGCTGTGCTTCTCGAACTCCTCGACCGCGCTCTGCCCGTCGCCGACCCCGCGCACGATGTAGCTCTCCCGCTCGAGGTAGGCGGCCACGGCGTCACGAATGGGCTTCTCGTCCTCTACCAGCAGTATCTTCTTCTCGTCGTCCGAAGCCATGGGTGGCCTCCTTGCGTGTCTCAGCTTCAAGGTCCGGTCCTGCGCCAGCCCCTAGTGTAACCCACCGGCCGCGCAAGTTCCGGTTTTACAGGCGGAAGGTCCTCACGGTGACGGAGGCGGGGTAGCCCGTGTCGGCGTCCTTGACCGTGGAGAACGTGACAAAGAGGTCGCACTCGCCGCTGCGCGCCGGGAACTCGCCGTAGTCCACCGAGCGGTCCGCCGAGGAGATGGCCGCGTAGGTCTTGTCCTCAAGGTTTATGACGTAGTAGTACGAGTTGCACTTGATGATGAAGGTGTCGTCCTTGCCGCAGCCGAGCTCGGACGGCTCCTGGCCCAGCCGCACGAAGCCCGCCGACGACGTGCCCATGTAGGTGCCCATCTGGCCGAGAAGCCCGCCGGAGCTGTAGCTGGCCTCCACGGACACGAGGAAGCGGTCCCCCACGCGCGTGGCCTTGAAGGGGCGCACGCTCGCCGGCATGACGAGCTGGTCGATCCGCGTGGAGAGGTCGTCCGAGAGCGAGTAGGCCGCCACGCCGTAGTAGGTGCTCGAGTCTCCCCGGTCCACGCGCGGCACGAGGACCACCACGTCACCGGAGACGCTCGGCCGGGTGGCAAAGCGCCCCGGGGACTCCACGACCGCCTTGGCGTCGGAGTCGCCCGCGTGCCAGATGTAGCAGTAGGAGTACTCGGTGGTCTTGGAGCCGCTCGTGGAGGGCTGCACCTGCCAGATCACGCTGGAGCCCGTCACGTCGAAGGGCGCGGGGTCGTAGTCCGAGTCCCCCTCCCAGAGGGTCACGGTGTCGCCGGTGAGCGTGCCGGAGGAGAACTCGGCGGCGTAGAGCGCCCAGTCGCGCGAGACGATGTTGAGCTCCACCCAGGCGTAGACCTCGTCCGAGCAGCGCACGTCGTAGATGACCGTGTTGATGCTCTCGCCCAGCGGCTCGGCGACCACGTCCACGAGCTCTCCGGAGTCGAGCGAGAGCGCGGAGGCCTTGACCATCACGCTCGTGGTGGAGGCAACCGCGGTGGCCGGGATCCACGTGCCCTCCGCCGGGCGCAGGACGGTCCCCAGGGGCAGCGTCCAGGAGCTCTCCTGCTCGGGCGCCAGGTCGGACGAGGCCTCGAAGGACTCGAGGACGCTCTCGGCGGAGTCCTCGTCCACCACGGTGGGCTCGGCGTCCTCCTCCTCGTCGTCGTCGCTCGAGCAGCCGGGGAGCACGCTCACCGCCGCAGCGGCAGCGGTGCCCGCGGCGGCCGCCCTGAAGAGGGACCGCCGCGAGAGGGAGTGGCGCGAGGGGCCCCTCAGCGCCGTCTTGTTTCGCTCTGTTCCGGGCTTGCGCACGGAGTCCTCCGAGGGGCTAGTTGCTCGAGGCGGCCGCCTCGACGAGCCCGCGGGCGAGCTGGTCCGCGCAGGAGGTGGGGCGGGGGCCGCAGGTGTTGCCCTTGAGGATGCCCACGATCTCGTCCACGGGGTGGCCGGCCACGAGCTTGCTCACGGCCTTGAGGTTGCCGTTGCAGCCGCCCTCGAAGGAGACCTGCTCGATGGTCTTGCCGTCGTCGGAAAGGTCGATGTGGATGGCGCGGGCGCAGACGCCGCGCGGGGTGTAGTCGTAGTGCATGGGTTTCTCCCCTCTGTTTCCCCTCAAATGTGGTGCGGGCGGAAGCCTTAGTCGAACTCGAGGCTCTCCAGGCGGTCAAAGACCACGCCCACGTGGCCGAGGAAGGCCCGCGGGTCAAAGATCCTGTCGAGCTCCTCGGCGCTCACGGTGCAGCGCGGGTCGGCCTCGAGCTTCTCGCGGAAGGTGGTGCCGCCCTCGCACTGCTGGACCTCGCGCCAGGTGGCCATGGCGTTCTCCTGGACCACGGCGTAGGCCTCCTCGCGCGTGATGCCGGTCTCCACCAGGGCCAGAAGCACCTTGGAGGAGTAGATGAGCCCGCGCGTCTTGTTGAGGTTGGCGAGCATCTGGGCCGGGTACAGGACGAGGCCGTCCACGACCCGGGTGAGGCACTGGAACATGTGGTCGAGCGCGATGAAGCTGTCCGCCTGCGCCACGCGCTCCGCGGAGGAGTGCGAGATGTCGCGCTCGTGCCAGAGGGCCACGTTGTCAAAGGCCACCTGCGCGTTGGCCTTGACCACGCGCGAGAGGCCGCAGACCTTCTCCATCGTGATGGGGTTGCGCTTGTGCGGCATGGCCGAGCTGCCCTTCTGGCCCTTGCGGAACGGCTCCTCGGCCTCCAG
>CAZCTE010000071.1:0-6588 GCA_964501395.1 uncultured Atopobium sp. | reverse complement strand
CCCCTACAGCAGCTCGATCTTCCCGTCCTTGACGGTGAGCCCCACCTCGCCGGAGAGGAGCCGGTCGAGCGTGCTGCCCGCAAGCTCCCAGCGCCAGGAGCGCGAGAGGCAGGAGGACTCCCGGTCCCCCAGGAAGTCCATGAGGTCGTCCCTCGTGGCTATGACCTGCGGGGCCACGCCGCTGCGCTCGGAGACCAGGCGCAGCACCGCGTACATGAGGTCGATGACGCCCTCGGTCTCGGCCGAGGGGCGCGCGTGGCGCGTCACGCGCGGGCACTGCTCCGCGGGGCAGGCGGTCCCGCGGCCCACGGCGCGCACGAGCTCGCGGGCGTCGCGGTCGGAGATCTGGTCGGTCCCGCGAACGCGGCGCAGACGCTCCACGGCGGTGGGCGCGCGCTTGCAGATCTCCACGACCACCTCGTCCGAGGCCACCCACTTCCGGGGGATGTCGTGCTCGGCGGCGCAGGTCTCGCGCCACGCGCACACCTCGCGCGCTATGGCGAGCTGCCGACGGGTGAGCGAGCCGGACCGTCTGAGCCTGAGATACGCCTCGCGCGGGTCACGCTCCAGACGAGAGGGGTCGCAGAGCGCCTCCATCTCGGGGGCCACCCACGAGAGCCGGTCCTTCTCGATAAGCTGGCCCATCATTCGCTCGTAGATGCCGGGCAGGTAGCGGACGTCGTCCTCGGCGTAGGTGAGCTGCGCCTCATCCAGCGGGCGGCGCGACCAGTCCGTAAGCGACTCCGCCTTGGCGAGGCGCACCCCGCAGTACGCCTCCACGAGCGAGGCGTAGCTCACCTGCTGGCGCATGCCGAGGAAGGCCGCCGCAACCTGCGTGTCAAAGACCGGGGAGCACGCGCAGCCCATGCCGTCGTGGAGCACCTCGAGGTCCTGGGCGCAGGCGTGGAAGACCTTGGTGATGGTGGGGTCCTCGAGAAGCGCGGCGAGCGGCGAGAGGTCCTCGATGAGGATGGGGTCGATCGCGGCGATCTCCTCGGAGGTGGCAACCTGCACGAGGCAGAGCTTGGGGTAGTACGTGCGCTCGCGCAGGAACTCGGTGTCGACGGCGAGGACCTTGTGCGCGGACGCTCGCGCGCAGAACGCCGCGAGCTCGGGTTGGGTCGAAAGGTACACTGTGCTCGATTCCATCGTTCGACAATTGTGTAACATACTGTCCGTCGGCGCCCATGGGAGCGCCGATTCACTATGATACCCAATCCCCCGCGCAAGGCCCCAGGGAGGCAACGCATGCGCACCCTCATCCTCCATAACGCACGCTCCGGCTTCGGGTCGGACGCCGTGTTCCAGTTCGAGCGAGCCCTGGTCCAGGCGGGCGACGAGTGCGTCCTCAGGGTCCTCGCCGAGGACTTCACCGCACCCGAGGCCTGCACGGACGCGGAGGACTTCGACGTCGTCGTGCTCTCCGGCGGCGACGGGACCGTCACCACGCTCCTGCGCGCGCTCGCCCATCGCGGCGTCGCCGCCTGCGTCTTCCCCTCCGGGACGGCCAACCTCCTCGCCGCGCACCTGGGCAGCGCCCTCGAGCCGTCCTCCCTCGCCCGCGCCTGCCGCAGGGGCATGACGGCCAAGCTCGACCTCGGGGAGATCTCGTGGACGGATGACGGGGGGGCGAGCAGGTCGCGCGGCTTCGGCATCATGTCCGGCACCGGCTTTGACGCCCAGATCATGCAGGCCGCCATACCCAACAAGGCGGTGATGGGCCAGGCCGCCTACTTCGCCGCGGCCCTCGCGAACCCGCGCCCCGCGGTCCTGCACTTCACCGTCACCGTGGACGGCGAGACGATCGAGCGCGACGGGATCACCTGCCTGGTGGCCAACAGCGCCATGATTCAGGGGGACATCGAGATCGTCCCCGACTGCCGCATGGACGACGGCCTGCTCGACGTCATCTTCGTGGAGACCTCGGACACGGCCCAGCTCATCGCTCCGCTCACCTTTGCGCTCATGGATCGCTCGGGCAAGGCCCTCGGCAGGCCCTACATCGAGTCCTTCAAGGGGCGCGAGGTGCACGTCGAGGTATCCGAGCCCATAGCGCTGGAGGTCGACGGCGAGCCCATGCCCGGCCTCGTGAGCTCCTACGACGCCCGCGTCCTGCCCGGCGCCGTCAGCGTGATCGTGGACCCGCTGAGCCCCTATGCCCCCGCGGACGGCGGCCCGAGCCGCTTTGGGGGCTCGGACGTCATCGCCTACCCGAAGTAGCCGCGGGGCGAGCTGGCGAGAACCGCGCGCCGGCCCGGCGCCGCGGCCTCACGGGTCACCCGTCCGGGCGCGCCGCCCCGCTCGGCACGCCGACCGCTACCCCAGGTCCGCCGGGAAGACGACCCCCGTCTGCCTCCTGATCTCGTCCATGACGGCGAGCGAGGAGAGCGTGACGCGCTCGCAGCGCTCGCGAACGCGGAGCCCCTCGGCCTCCCCGCGCACCGCGGAGACGAAGTCGTCGATCTCGCATGCCATGTCGCGCTCGGGAACCTCCGCCGGCACGTCCTCCATGTTCGCCTCGCCCATGCGAAAGACCTGGCCGCCCCCCTCGGGCCGGTGCAGCCTCAGGTTCACGGGGCAGGACACGGCGTCCCAGAGGAGGGTGCCCTCCTCGCCCTCCACCTGACAGGGAAGCGCGTCGTCGCAGACCTTGCCAAAGGAGAGCTGCACGATCTTGTCGCCATAGCCCAGCAGGGCCTCCCCCGCCAGGTCTATGACGGGGCAGGGGTCGTCCGGCGCGCAGCCCGGCACGGGCGCGGTCACGGCGAGGGCCCGCACGCTCTCGGGCTCGCCAAAGAGCGCCACCGCCGGCTCCACGCAGTAGACGCCTATGTCCATGAGGGATCCGGCCGCGAGCCGCGGGTCGAAGATGTTGACGCGCTCCCCCGCCCGGAGGCGCCCCACGCGGGAGGAGACCTTGGAGAAGCGCAGCGTGGCGAGCCGCACCTGCCCCAGCTCCTCGGCCACGAGCCTCTCGATCACATGAAAGCTCGGCACGTGCAGGGGCCGCGTGGCCTCCATGGCCACCACGCCCGCCTCCCGCGCCGCCTCGAAGACGGAGCGGGCGAGGCGCTCGTTGGGGGCGAGGGTCTTCTCCACGAGCACGTGCCTGCCGGCCCGGACCATGGCGAGGGCCTGCGGGACGTGCAGGGCGTTGGGGCTCGCCAGGTAGACCGCGTCGACTCCGTCGAAGCGGGCGAGCTCCTCGAGGCTGTCGAAGAAGGCCGTGGCCCCAAAGCGCCCGCCGAACTCCCTCGCGCGCGCCAGGTCGCGGGAGTACGAGGCCACCACCTCGGCGCCCTCGACCTCCTCGACGGCGAGGCAGAACTGCTCGCAGATGCCGCTCGTCCCGATGGTCGCAAACCTCACGGAGCCCATGGCGTCCCTCGCTTTCGCCCCGGCCGGCCGCGACATGCCCGCCGCCCCGACCCCGCGCTTTTGGTGTCGCCTCGGATTCTACCATCCGAATCCGGCGCCCCCGGCCGCACGAAGCTGCTAAGGTGCTGTAGGTAACGAAAGGAGCCCACGGGCATGTATTCATTTGACTCGCGCGTCAGGTACAGCGAGTGCGACGAGACGGGACGCCTCTCGCTCCTTGCCGCGATCAACTACCTCCAGGACTGCTCGACCTTCCAGTCGACCGGGCTCGGCCTCGAGATCGACAGCCTCAGCACGCGGGGCTTTGCCTGGGTGCTCGCCAACTGGCGCATAGAGGTGGACCGCCTCCCGGCCTTTGGCGAGAAGATCACGCTCTCCACCTGGTGCTACGAGATGACGCGCGCCCACGCGCTCAGGAACTTCACCATCTCGACCGGCGGCGAGAGCGTCGTGCGGGCCGACTCGCAGTGGTTCGTCTTCGACGCCGAGACCGGCCACGCCGCCCGCGTGCCCGAGGACCAGCGCGCCTTCGTCGAGGACGTGCCGCCCCTCGAGATGGGCAGGCCCGAGCGCAGGCTCCGCCCCGAGGGCGAGGCCGTTGAGGCGCCGCCCGTCCGCGTGTCGAGGAGCCTCATCGACACCAACCGGCACGTCAACAACGCGCAGTACGTGGCCCTGGCCCTGGACGCGCTCGAGGCCGTGGGCGAGCCGGCGCCCGAGACGCCGATGACGCTCCAGGTGCAGTACCGGAGCATGGCCTTTCTCGGCGACGAGCTGCGCCCCGTGGTGCACGCGTCCGAGGCGGGCCACGACGTCGAGATAACCGGCGCAAACGGCGAGCAGCTCGTCGTGGTGAGGATGCGCCGCGGAGAGGAGCGCTCATGACCGTGCGCGTTGCCGCAGGCATCATTCGAAGGGACGACCACGTCCTCGCCGCGAGGCGGGCGGCCGGCGCGCAGGCGGGCCTCTGGGAGCTTCCCGGCGGCAAGGTCGAGGAGGGCGAGTCCCCGCTCGAGGCGCTCCGACGCGAGCTGCGCGAGGAGCTGGGCTGCGAGCTGGGCGTGGCCTGGCTCTATGACACGGTTGAGTACGACTACCCCGAGTTCCACCTCTCCATGGACTGCTTCGCCTGCAACCTGGCCGCGGGCTCCGAGCCCGCGCCCAACGAGCGGGTGCACTCCGAGCTGAGGTGGCTCTCCCGCGACCAGATCGCCGACGTCGCGTGGCTCCCCGCGGACCGGGACCTCATGGCCGGGCTCGCCCACTACTGGGACCAGGTCTTCGAGGACCAGATGCTCTAGACGACGGGCACGGCGCTCTCGCGGCGAGACGCGCCCACAGACGACGGGACACGACCCTCCCCTGCGGCCCGACGGGCCGCGCCCCGACGAAAGGACCGGCATGAGCGAAGAGACGCGTCAAGACGAGGCCCAGGGCGACGCCCACGAGGCCCCGGGCGACGCCCAGGAAAGCGCCCCCGTGATCGAGAGCGCCAGCGCCACCACCGACCCCGCAAACGCGACGTCGGGCCCCTTCGCCTACGTGGTGACGGCCCTCGTGGTCGGGGCCCTCGTCCTTCTCGTCTCGAGCCTCTCGGGATGGGCGAGCTCCATGAGCAGGCTCATGACGGGCACGAGCGCGCTCTCCTACGGCACCGGCTACGACACGTACGACTACTACTACGACTACGACGAGGACGACCTTCTCGACATCCTCGACGAGGTCGACGACCTGCTCGAAGAGGACAGCCGGCAGTCCTGCGCGCGCGTGGGCTAGACGGCGAGAGGGGAGGCGCCTTGAGCAGGGCAGACGACATCTTCATCTCCATGTGCTCGGACATCCTCGAGCACGGCACCACCACCGAGGGGCAGCGCGTGCGCCCGCACTGGGAGGACGGCACCGCGGCGTACACGATCAAGCGCTTTGGCGTGTGCAACCGCTACGACCTGCGCGAGGAGTTCCCCGCGCTCACCCTGCGCCGCACGGCGCTCAAGTCCGCGATGGACGAGGTGCTCTGGATCTACCAGCGCAAGTCGAGCAACGTCCACGACCTCAAGCCCCACATCTGGGACGAGTGGGCCGACGAGACGGGCTCCATCGGCAAGGCCTACGGCTACCAGGTGGGCCAGGTCTCGCACTACCCCGAGGGCGACTTCGACCAGATGGACCGCGTCCTCTATGACCTGCGCGAGAACCCCTACTCCCGCCGCATCATGACCAACCTCTACACCTTCTCGGACCTCCATGAGATGAACCTCTACCCCTGCGCGTACAACGCGATCTACAACGTGACGCAGGAGCCGGGGGACGACCGCCCCACGCTCAACATGGTGCTCGTCCAGCGCAGCCAGGACGTGCTGGCGGCGAACAACTGGAACGTCTGCCAGTACGCGATCCTGCTCATGATGGTGGCGCAGGTCTCGGGCATGATCGCCGGCGAGCTCGTCCACATGATCGCCGACGCCCACATCTACGACCGGCACGTGGACGCGGTGCGCGAGCTCATCTCCCGCCCCACCTACCCCGCGCCGCGCGTGTCCCTCAACCCCGAGGTCACGGACTTCTACGACTTCACCACCGACGACCTCATCGTCGAGAACTACCAGCACGGCCCGCAGGTGAGGGACATCCCCATCGCGATCTAGCGGGGCGTGGGGCGCATGGGGGCTGGCCCCTGGGCGACCCCCTTCTCCACCGCCCCCGCGCGCCCGGCACCTACGTCCCGCCCCGCGACCCCCGCCCCAGAGAAAGGCACCTGCCATGCGCACGCCCGAGACCGCAGACGCCACCCCCTCCTCGACCGCCCGCGCCCCGCGCGCCTGCCGCCTCAGCGCCATCGTCGCGGTCTGCGACGACTGGGGCATCGGGCTCAGGGGCGGCATGGTCGTCGAGAACCGCGAGGACATGCGCCACTTCGTGTCGTGCACGATGGGCCACGCCGTGATCATGGGTAGACGCACCCTCGAGAGCCTCCCCGGCGGCCGCCCGCTCAAGGGCCGTCGCAACGTGGTCCTCACCCGCGACGAGTCGTTCTCGCGCGAGGGCGTCGAGGTCGTCCACGGCGTCGAGGAGGCGCTCGCGGCCGTGCGCGACGAGGAGGAGGCCTGGGTCATCGGCGGGGGCGAGGTCTACCGCCAGCTGCTCCCCCGCTGCGGGCGCGCCGTCGTGACGCGCAACCACTGCGTGCGCCCCTGCGACACGCGCTTCCCC
>CAZCTE010000070.1:0-6656 GCA_964501395.1 uncultured Atopobium sp. | reverse complement strand
CGCCCTCGGCCGGGAGGTCTCTCTCAGCCGGCCAGGCGCCCTCCTCGGGCTGCTTCATGTGGCGTGCCATGGCTCACTCCCCTTCCCCTTCGCGCGCCGTCTCGCGCGCCATCCTCAGCTCCTCCGGCGAGAGGTCCGCGGCGTCCAGCAGGTCGGGCCTCCAGCGCGCCGTGCGCTCGATGGCGCTCCGCCTCCTCCAGGCGGCCACGCGGGCGTGGTCCCCCGAGAGGAGCACCTCCGGGACGTCCATCCCCCGGTAGCTGGCCGGTCGCGTGTACTGCGCGTACTCGAGGAGGCCCGCCGCCGAGAAGGACTCGTCCTGGGCGCTCATCTCGTCTCCCAGGGCCCCCGGCAGGAGGCGCGCCACCGAGTCGATCACCACGAGCGCCGCGAGCTCGCCCCCGGTGAGGACGTAGTCCCCGAGGGAGAAGACGTCGTCGGCGAGCGCGTAGGCCCGCTCGTCCATGCCCTCGTAGCGCCCGCACACCAGAAGCACGCGCTCCTCCTTGGCAAGGCGCTCGGCGGCCCGCTGGTCGTAGCGGCGGCCGCAGGGCGAGAAGAACACCACGTGCGGCGCCACCGGCCCGCGCGCGGCGAGGTCCTCAACGGCCTCGAAGATGGGGGCCGGCTTCATGAGCATGCCCTGCCCCCCGCCGAAGGGGGCGTCGTCCACGGTGCGGTGCCTATCGTGCGTCCAGTCCCTGAGGTCGTGCGCGTGGAACTCGAAGATCCCGGAGCGCTGGGCGCGCCCCATGATGGAGACGTCCAGGTACGGCGAGAAGACCTCGGGGAAGACGGAGAGCGTCTCAAAGATCACGACGGGTCCTCCCACGCGAGGCCGGCCGGGACGCGCACGGGGATGGGCCCCTCGGCGGGCGGGTCGGCCACCACCTCGTCGATGACGGGCAGCAGGATCTCCCCGCGCTCGCCGCGCACGACCCAGACGTCGTTCGCCGGGCCGCGCAGGACCTCCGCGATGGTGCCGGTGGCTCCGTCGCCCGCGCAGACCACCGCGCGCCCCACGAGGCGGGAGGCGTCGAGCAGCACGAGGTTCTCGGGCAGGTCCGCCTCGCGGGCGAGGAGCGTCTTTCCCACGAGCGCCTCGGCGGCGCGCAGGTCGCCCACGCCCGAGAGCGCCACGAGGCAGCCGGAGCGGTCGTCCTCGCGGCAGGAGAGGACCCTGTGCGAGCGCGGCCCCCTGAGCTCCGGCGGCACCGCCACCACGGTGAGGCCCTCGCGCACAAGTGAGGGAAGGCCGTGGACGGAAACCGTCACGACCTCCCCTCGTCTTCCGTGCGTCTTCTCCACACGGGCTATGGCCCTGTAGCGATCGGCCATGCCGGCTAGCCTATGACCTCGACCTCGACGGCGGTCCCCACGCGCTGCCCGAGGGCGCGGGCGAGCGTGCGGATGGCCTTGATGGTGCGGCCCTTGCGCCCGATGACGCGACCGGCGTCGGCCTCCGAGCAGGTGACCTCGATGAGGGACGAGCCCTCGCTGTCGGTCACGTCGAGCGAGACGGCGTCCTCGTCGTCCACCAGGCCGCAGACGATGTACTCCACGAGGTCGGCGACCCGGTCGGACGGGAGCTCGATCCCCTCGACGTCCTCGGGCATGCTCTCCGTGGTATCCATGGCGGCGCCTACTCGGCGTCGGCCTCGGCAGCGGCCTCGGCGGCAGCGGCGGCCTTGGCGGCAGCCTTCTTCGACATCTTGGCCTTCTTCTCCTGCGCGGGCTGGCCGCTGCGGGCGATGTCGATGAGGTGCGAGACGGTGTTGGTGGGCTGGGCGCCCTTGGAGATCCACTCGTCGACCTTCTCGAGGTTGATGTCGATCACCTTGGGGTCGGTCAGCGGGTTGTAGCGACCGACGACCTCGAGGTAGCGGCCGTCGCGCGGCATGCGGCCGTCGGCGACGACGACGCGGTAGTACGGGCGCTTCTTGGCACCGTGACGGGCCAGGCGAATCTTAACTGCCAATGGAAACTCCTCCAGTCGTGCGGTGCGCGTAGGCGTGTGGTTTGGCCGCACCGCGAAGCCACAAAACGAATCAACAATATAGCGCTCATCAAAGTGACCGCAAGGTGCAGTTTTTGTGAACAGGCTTGGAACGTTTTGTCGTGGCCGCCCTGGGTTCAGAAGAATTTAAGGGGCGCTCGGTAGGATAGCTGCCAAGATACGTTTCTGAAAAGCGTGCCCGTCCACGGACCGTCCACGAGAGGAGAAACCATGAACGTTCTGGTAGTCGAGGACGAGAGGAACCTGGCCGACGCCATCGTGCAGATTCTCGAGAGCGCGTCCTACAACGCCGAGGCGGCCTACGACGGGCGCTCCGGCCTGCGCTCGGCCCTCTCCGGGGTCTACGACGCCGTGGTTCTCGACGTCATGCTCCCCGGCATGAGCGGCTACGAGGTCGTCCACGAGATGCGGCGCGAGGGCGTCTCCACCCCCGTCCTGCTCCTCACGGCCAAGACCTCCACCGCCGACAAGGTCGAGGGGCTCGACGCCGGCGCGGACGACTACATGACCAAGCCGTTCGAGGCCGACGAGCTTCTCGCCCGCATCCGCGCCCTCACCCGCCGCCGCGGCGACGTGGTGCTCGACCAGATGACCTTCGGCGACATCGTGCTCGACCTGGACACCCACGACCTCTCCTGCGGGGACTCCACGGTCCACCTCTCCGGCAAGGAGTTCCAGGTCATGTCCATCCTCATGAGCTCCACCGGCCGCGTGGTCTCCAAGCAGGACCTGCTCCTGCGCGTCTGGGGCGCCGACGCGGAGGCCTCCGAGAACTCCGTGGAGGCCTACGTCTCGTTCCTGCGCAAGAAGCTCGCGCACGTGGAGTCCAAGGTCCAGATCACCACGCTCAGGATGCTCGGCTACCGCCTCGAGGTCTTCTCGTAGGCAGCGCGGCTCACGCCCGACCGCGCCCGGCTCCCCGGCGTCAGCGTTAGGCCCCCTCGGCGTTAGGCCCCGTCATGCTCAAGAAACTGAGGCGGAAGTTCACCGCCATAACCACGCTGCTCGTGTGCCTGGTCCTGGCAGCGGTGCTCGGCTCGTCCATCTACTCGAGCGAGCTCACGCAGCGCGACATCGTGATGGGCACGCTCGAGCAGGCGATCGAGAACGGCGTCTCGATCGAGCTCGGCGGCGAGTCCCCCGAGTCGCGCAACGGCGACCTCATGCTCACCGTGGTGGTGGACGTGTCGGCGGACGGCGCAACCCTCGAGAAGACGAGCCTCGTGGCCAACATCTCCGACGAGGTGATCGAGCGGGTCGTGGCCGAGGCGCTCGCCAGCGAGGAGAGCACGGGCTCGAGCGAGGAGTACTCGATCGCCTGGATGAAGGCCAAGACCGCGCGGGGCTGGCGCATCGCCCTCGTGGACACCTACCAGAGGATGGAGACGATCCGCTCCCAGGCCCTCAACAGCCTCGGGATCTTCCTCCTCTCCGCGCTCGTGGTGCTCTTCGTCTCGTACGGGCTCTCGGGCCTGGCGCTCAGGCCGGTGAAGCTGGCGTGGGACCAGCAGCGCCAGTTCGTCTCCGACGCGTCCCACGAGCTCAAGACGCCGCTCGCCGTCATTCTCGCCAACACGCAGATCCTCAAGACCATGTCCGGGATGCCGCCCGAGGCCGCCCGCTGGGTCGCCAGCACCGCCGACGAGGCGGGCCAGATGAAGCGCCTGGTGGAGGACCTCCTCACCCTCGCCCGCTCCGACGAGCAGCAGTCCGAGCAGTCGGCCGGGCGCGACGAGGTGGACCTCTCGGGCCTGGTGGAGCGCTGCGCCCTCGAGTTCGACCCCGTGGCCTTCGACCGGGGCTGCTCGATCGAGAGCGCGGTGGCCCCGGGACTCGTGGTGCTCGGGGACCGGGACCAGCTCGCGCGCCTCGTGAGGACGCTCGTGGACAACGCCACCAAGTACGCGCGCGAGGGCACGGCGGCGAGCGTGAGCCTCGCGCGGGACGGTCGACGCGCGCGGCTCGTGGTCAACAACCTCGGCGACCCCATCGCCCCCGAGGACCTGGAGCACCTCTTCGACCGCTTCTACCGCACCGACAAGGCGCGCGAGCGCAAGGGCGCCGGCGGCTTTGGCCTGGGGCTCGCCATCGCGCGGAGCATCACCGAGGCGCACGGCGGCAAGATCGCGGTGACGTCCACGGCCGAGGCGGGCACGACCTTCACGGTGAGCCTGCCGCTGGCATCGGGGCCCTCGGGGGCGGGATTCTCGGGCGGCGCGCCCGCGGCGCCCCCATCGCCCGGCTCGCTCGCGTCACCTGCGTCGTCTGCGTCGCCTGCGGCGCCCAAGCCCGCATCCCCGAGCTCCGACGACCGCCCCCGCCTCATGTAGGCGGCGGGCGCCCCGCCCCGGACGCCCCACAGACCTACTCGTCGGCCTTGTGGAGGGGGTCCGTGCCGGTGGAGCGCCCGCGGAACCTGAGCTCGCGCCCGTAGCCCACCACGCCGTCGCCGAAGCGGTCCCGCAGGGCGTCGGTCACGCGCCCGAGCTCGGAGCGGTCACGCCGCCCGGCACCGCCGCCACAGCCGCCATCGTCCTCGGGGAAGAGGGCGAGCTGGTCGGGCTCCACCCCTCCGAAGCCGGAGACCCCCACGCCCACGAGGCGCACGGCCTGCCCCGGGGACCAGAGCTCGTCGAGCAGCCGGACGGCCTCCTCGCCAAAGACGCGCTCGTCGCTCGTGGGGCGCGCGAGCCTGCGCTGGGCCGTCCGCGCGTGGCTCACGTCGTACTTGAGCCTGAGGGTGACCGTGCTCCCCTCGAGGCCCCTCCTCCTCAGGCGCCGGCCCGTGAGCGCCGCCACGTTGCGCACGGCGGCCACGATCTCCTCGCGCCCCGTGAGGTCGCGGTCGAAGGTGCGCTCGTTGCTCACGGACTTGACCTCGTCGGGGGCCGCCGCCTCGGCCACGCGGCTCCGCTCGGCCCCCGCGGCCCGCTCCCGCATGCGCGGGCCCAGGACGCCGAGCTCCCGCTCGAGCGCCCGCTCGTCTGCGCGGGAGAGCTCCCCAAGCGTGCGAATCCCCATCCTCCTCAGGCGCTGCTCGGTGGCGGGCCCCACCCCGCTCATGGCGCCAACCGGCAGGGGCGCGAGAAACTCCGCCTCCGTGCCGGGTAAGACCACGGTGAGGCCGCGGGGCTTCTCGCGCTCGGAGGCGATCTTGGCCACGGTCTTGTTCACCCCGAGCCCGATCGAGCAGGTCACCCCAAGCCGCGCCACGCGCTCCTGGACGCGTCGGCAGATGGCCACCGGGCTCTCGCGGGAGTAGCGCCCCGGCGTCACGTCGAAGAAGGCCTCGTCGATGGAGACCCGCTCCACGAGCGGCGTCTCGGCCTCGAGGACGTCCATGACCTCGCGGCTCACCTCGCGGTAGCGCGCGAAGTTCCCCCGTACCCAGATGGCGTCCGGGCAGAGCCGGCGCGCCGTGGCCGACGGCATGGCGGAGCGGACCCCGTAGCGCCGCGCCTCGTACGAGGCGGTGGAGACCACGCCCCTGCGCTCGGCGTCGCCGCCCACGATGACGGGCCTTCCGCGCCACTCGGGGTGGTCGAGCTGCTCGACCGAGGCGAAGAAGGCGTCGAGGTCGAGCAGGCCCACCGCGGGGCCGTCCCAGGGGATGGGGTCCGCGGGCGGCACGGGGCGCCGCCCCCCTAGCCCTCGAGGTCGAGCTCGACGCGCGGGGCGTCGCCCCAGAGGTTCTCCAGGCGGTAGTAGTCGCGCGACTCCGGCCTGAACACGTGCACGACCACGGAGCCGTAGTCCACGAGCACCCAGGAGAGGCTCTCCCGGCCCTCGCAGGAGATCGGGGAGATGCCGCAGTTCCTCGAGACCTTCTCGCGAACCTCGTCCACGATGGCGTCCACCTGCCGGGCGTTCTCGCCCGAGCAGATGAGGAAGTAGTCGCAGACGTCGGTCTGGGAGGTGAGGTCGAGAAGGACCATGCCCTCCGCCTTCTTGGAGTCCGCCGCGCGGGCGGCGACCTTGGCTATCTCGAGGGGGGTTGCTGACATGCGGTCTCCTTGCTTGCCTTGTCATTTGCCGCCCTGCGGGCGGCCAGCTCATTGTACACGTCGACGGTCCCCGGGTAGAGGTGCCGCCCGCCCTCGAGCACGTAGACGATGCCGCCCACGAAGGCCTCCCAGAAGAGGTCGTCGAGGCTCGCCCTGCCCACGAGGGAGCGGGTCCGCGCGATGCCGGGGGTGTCGCCGCGGAGGGGCTCTATGCCGTCCGCGACGAAGATGATCTGGTCGAGCGGGCTCATGTCCACGGCGGCCGTGGTGTGCACCTCGATGGCGCGCCACACCTCGGGAGGCAGCGCGGGGTAGCGCGCGGGCAGCGTGCGGGCGGCGATGATGCCGTGGAGAAGCGGCGTCACGGTCGTGAGGTCCACGCCCATCTCTATGCCGAGCTCGCGCGCCAGGGCGAGCTGCTCGGCGTCCGTGAGCGCCTTGCTCCAGTCGTGGAGGGTGCCGGCCACGCGGGCGAGGAAGGGGTCCGCCCCGTAGACGAGGGCGAGCCCCTCGGCCGTTCGCGCCACGGAGAGGGAGTGGGCGAGCCTGCGCGGCTTGGCAGCGAGCTGCGCGCTCACGTCCTCCTCGAGCCCGGCGAGAAGCGCGCGCTGCTCGCGGGAGTACGAGGCGGCCTC
>CAZCTE010000069.1:0-6674 GCA_964501395.1 uncultured Atopobium sp. | reverse complement strand
AACCGGGCCCTTTTAGAGCGGACCGCCTACTGGATCGCTGCGGCGAACCACTTGGTGAGCGAGGTGGGATGCGTGATACCGGTGCCCACGACCACGGCCCAGGCACCGGCGTCCATGGCAACCTTGGCGTCCGTCGGGGTGTGGACGTGGCCCTCGCAGATGATCGGGCAGTCAGGGAACTCCGAGGTCGCCTGCTTGAGCAGAGGCACGTCGGGGCCGTCGTCCATCGTGGTGTCGATGGCGGCCTTGTTGTGCGAGAGCGTGGTGGACACGAGGTCGCAGCCGCAGGCCATGGCGCGGCGGATGTCCTCTATGGTCATGCAGTCGGCCATGATGAGCACGTCGCTCTGGGCGCGGATGGCCTCGACGGTCTCCTCGAAGGTGCGTCCGTCGGGGCGCGGGCGGTCGGTGGCGTCGAGGGCCACCACGTCGGCGCCGGCGTTCACGCAGGCGAGCGCGTGGCGCAGCGTGGGCGTGATGTAGACGCCCTCGTGACCCTCCTTCCAGAGGCCGATCACGGGGACCTCCACGCGGCCCTTGATGGCGGCGATGTCCGAGAGCCCCTGGCAGCGGATGGCCGCGGCGCCGCCGAGCTCGCAGGCGCGCGCCATCTGCGCCATGGTCTCCGGGTGGCGGAGCGGCTCGCCGGGATAGGCCTGGACGGAGACGATGAGCTGGCCCTTGAGGGACTGGACGAGCGGGTGAACGGGCATGGGGCCCTCCTTTCGCAGAGCGGCCGACGGGGACGTGCCCGCCGGCCGCGGCAACGGTTACGTGTTAGGCGACGTCGGGATGGCGGCGTCGCGAGAAGAACGGCGCGTGCGGTGCGACATCGGTGATGACGACGCAGCGAGAGGGGCGGTCAGCGCGTGCGCAGGCACCGCGGCGAGAGGCGCCGCTCGCCCTAGTCGCCGACCTCGGCGTAGCCGGACCTGACGAAGTTCTCGGCGGCGCCCACGAGCGGGGCGTCCCCGCCGAGCTCGCCGCCCACGATGGGCGTGGTGGCCACGGGCGGCATAGCCTGGCCGCGGAAGGCCTCGGCCAGGGCGTCGGACCAGGCGGGCCCGCACTGCGCCACCGATCCGGAGAGGATCACCACGTCCGGGTCGAGCATGTTGCACATGCTGCCCAGAACCTCGCCCAGGGCGCGGCCCGCACGGGCCTCGGCGGCACGGGCCGCCTCGTCGCCCGCGGCGGCGCGGCGGTCGATCTCCGCACCGTCAACCGGCGTGCCGTCGGGCAGTGTCTCGTCACCGCCCAGCCGCCGGTACTCGGCGATGATGCCGGGGCCCGCGGCCACGGGCTCGAGGTGCCCGGTGGCGCCGCAGGAGCAGGGCACGCCCGCCGCCGCTGGGCAGCACACGTGACCGATGTGGCCGGCCTCGTCGTGCGCGCCGAGCAGGAGCCTCCCGCCCTGGACGAAGGCGCCACCAATGCCGGTGCCCACGGCCGCCACGAGACAGCTCCCCTTGTCGCGGCCGCCGCCCCAGCGCGCCTCGCCCAGCGCGTGGGCGTGCACGTCGTTGAGCACGCGGCAGGGCAGGCCCGTGGAGGCGCTCACCTCGGCGCCCAGGCGCGTCCCGCCCCAGCCCGGCATGAGCTCGTTGGCGAAGGTGATGTCGCCGCTTCGGGGATCCACCACGCCGGCCGAGGAGATGCCCACGCCGCAGGGCGCCTGGTCGGCGCGCTCGATTGCGGAGCGCACCTGCTCAAGCACGGTGGCGAGGACGTGCTCCCCACCCCGCGCGGCCTCGGTGGGGACCTTCTCGACCTTCTCGATGACAGGACCCTCGGCCCCCAGGGTCACGAGCCCGCACGCAATCTTGGTGCCGCCGATGTCAACAGCGACGACGGTCTGTCCCATGGCCGCAACTCCCCTCTGCTCCGTCGCCGCACCCACGGTCTGGCCCATGGCCTCCCCCTAGCCCTCGAGAAGCCCGGTGTCCACCAGGACCTTGCGGATGGCCTCGACGTTCTCGCCCTCGAGGGCCCGCACCGGGCGCGGCATGGTGTTGGAGTCGAAAACGCCCAGCAGCATGAGGGCCGTCTTGAAGGCGCCCACGCCACCTGCGTATCCGGTCACGCCTGTGGTCACGTTGAAGATGCGGCTGATCTCGGCCAGGCGGTCCTGCTCGACCTTCGCCGTGGCCCAGTCGCCGGCCTGCGCGGCCCGCCACATGCGGACATAGCCCTCGGGCTCAACGTTGGCAAGGCCCGGGACGGAGCCGTCCGCGCCGGAGAGGTACGCTCCGTCCACCACGACCTCGTGCCCGGTGAGCAGGCTCAGCGGGTGGCCGGCCTTCTCGTTGGCCACGCAGAGGTAGCGGAAGGAGACGTCGTCGCCGGAGGAGTCCTTGACGCCGGCGAGCACGCCCTCGAGCCCCAGCTTGAGCATGAGGTCGGTCGGGAGCTTGACGTGCACGCAGACCGGGATGTCGTAGGCGAAGAGGGGCAGGTCGAGCTCGTCGTGGAGGATGCGGAAGTGGTCCTCGACCTCCGTCATGCCGCCGAGGGCGTAGAAGGGGGCGGTGGCCACGAGGGCGTCCACGCCGAGCTGCTCGGCCTCCTTGCCGTGCTCGATGACGCGCTCGGTCTCGGTGTCCACGATGCCCGCGAGCACGGGCACGCGGTGGTCGACGATGCGCACGGCCTCGGAGAGGATCTGGCGGCGGCGCTTGTCCGTGGAGAAGACGACCTCGCCCGAGGAGCCCAGGAAGAAGAGGCCGTCAACGCCGGCGTCGATCATGCGGTTGATGAGGCGCTCGAAGGAGGGGACGTCAAGCTCGTGGTCGGGCGTGTCGGGGACGACGACGGGGGGCACAACGCCCCTGAGCTGGAACTTCTCTGCCATGGTGACCCTTTCTCGCGGGCGGCCGAGACGGGCCGCCCGACACTGTGGTGTGAGCGATGCTGCCAGCGGGGCGCAGGGCGGCAGGCGCATAGGGGTCGCGCCTGCCGCCCTGCGGGAAGGGGGCTACTTGCCGAGGTTGGGGTGGAGCAGCGACGGCGCGGCCGCGAGGAGCGTCTTGGTGTAGGCGTCCTGCGGGTTCTCGAAGATCTGCTGCGCCGGGCCCTCCTCCATGATCTGGCCGTGGTTCATGACCACGATGCGGTCGGAGATGTAGCGCTCCGTCTGGATGTCGTGGCTGATGAAGATCATGGCCAGGCCGAGCTCCCGCTTGAGGTCCGTGAGCAGGTTGAGGATCTGCGCGCGGACGGAGACGTCCAGGGCCGAGGTGGGCTCGTCGGCGATGATGACGTCGGGCTTGAGCGAGAGGGCGCGGGCGATGGCCACGCGCTGGCGCTGGCCGCCGGAGAGCTGGCCGGGCAGGGCGTTCATGGCCGACATCGGCAGGCCCACGGTGCCGAGAAGCTCGACCACGCGCTTCTCGCGCTCCTCCTCGGTGCCCACCTTGTGGACGGTGAGGGGGTCGAGCAGCTGGTCGTGCACCGACATGCGCGGGTTCAGGGCCGTCGCGGGGTTCTGGAACACCACGGAGACCACGCGACCCACCTTCTTGCGGAGCTCGGCCGTGCGCTTGGTCACGTCCTCGCCCTTGAAGTAGACGTGGCCCGACGTGGGCGACTGCAGGCCGCAGATGACGTTGGCGGTGGTGGACTTGCCGCAGCCCGACTCGCCCACGATGCCGATGGTCTCGCCCGGCATGAGCTTGAGCGTGACGCCGTTCACGGCGTGCACGAGGTTGGGGCGGAAAAGCGACCCCGTGCGGGACTTGAACGTGACCGAGACGTCGTCCAGGAAGATGATCGGGGTCTGCCCGGAGGTCGTGTCCGCCATCTACCTCACCTCCAGTCGAGAGACGAGACCGTTCTTGGCGAGCTCCTCGTCCGGAATCTCGGCGACGAGGTGGTGCTCGACGCCGGGGACGAGCTTGAGGACGGGCTTGACGTCGAGACCCACGGTGGGGTGGCTCGAGCGCGGGGCGAAGCGGTCGCCCTTGGGGAAGTCCTCGGGGCTCGGCACGGAGCCGGGGACCTGGTGCAGGCGGGTGCCGTCGTGCGCCTCGATGGAGAGGACGGCGCCGAGCAGGCCCTGCGTGTACTCGTGGACCGGGTTGGTGAGCAGCTCCTTGGTGGGGGCGGACTCGATGACCTGGCCCGCGTACATGACGGTGATCTCGGAGGCGACCTCGGCCACGAGCGCAAGGTCGTGGGACACGAAGATCATGGCGAAGCCGAGCTTCTTCTGGAGGTCGTTGAGGAGCTTGATGACCTGCTTCTGCACCGTCACGTCAAGGGCGGTGGTGGGCTCGTCGCAGATGACGAGCGAGGGGTCGCGCGTGAGCGCCATGGCGATGATGACGCGCTGGCACTGGCCGCCGGAGAGCTCGTGGGGGTAGGACTCGAGCGTGCGCTTGGGGTCCAGGCCCACCAGCTCGAGGAGCTCCTCGGCGCTGCGGGTGCCGCCGCGGCTCGTGAGCTGCTTCATCTGGGCCGAGATGAGCATGGACGGGTTGAGCGAGGAGAGCGAGTCCTGGTAGACCATCGCGATCTCGTGGCCCAGGAGCTTGCGATGCTCGTCCTTGGAGAGCTTGAGCAGGTCCTGGCCCTTGTAGAGGACCTCGCCGGAGATGCGGGCGGTGTCCGGCAGGAGGTTCATGATGGACTTGGTGGTGATGGACTTGCCGCAGCCGGACTCGCCCACGAGGGCCATGCACTGGCCGGGACGCACGTCAAAGGAGACGTTGTCCACCACGGCCACGTCACCGTGGCTCGGGAAGCCGATGGAGAGGTTCTTGACCTGGAGGATGGGCTCCACCGCGTAGTCGGGCACGCGCCGGTCCGTGCGGGCGAGCTCCACCTCGCGCAGGGCCCCCAGGCGGCGGGCCAGGGAGTCGGCCTGCTCCTTGTAGGCGCGCACGGGGTCGGAGACGAGAAGGTCGGCCTCGCGGCGGCTCTCGGAGTTCTCGGCGCTCACGGGCTCGGCGGGCGCGGCGGCCATGGCGTCGGTGAGGCCCTCGGAGAGGATGTTGAGCGCGAGGCAGGTGATCATGATCGCGAGGCCCGGGTAGAGCGCCTGCCACCAGCGGCCCAGAAGGACGCCGTCACGCGCCGAGGACAGGATGTTGCCCCAGGTGGGCGTGGGCTCGGCGATGCCGGCGCCGATGAAGGTGAGCGAGGCCTCGAAGATGATGGCGTCTGCCACGAGGGTGACCGTGAAGACCATAATCGGGGCGATGCAGTTGCGCAGGACGTGCTTGACGAGGATCCACGGGGCCCGCGCGCCGGAGACGATCACGGCGCGCACGTAGTCCTCGCCGTACTCCGACACCACGTTGGCCCGCACGATGCGCGCGATCTGCGGCGTGTACATGAGGCCGATCGAGAAGATGATGGACGGGATGGAACTTCCCAGGATGAGCACCAGGATGGCCGCGAAGGCGATGCCCGGGATGGACATGACGATGTCGAGGACGCGCATGATGACCTCGGAGACCACCTTGCGCGAGACCGCGGCGATCGAGCCGATGATCGAGCCCAGGACGAGCGCGAAGAGCGTGGCGCCAAAGCCGATCACGAGCGAGTACCTGCCGCCGTAGAGGATGCGGGAGAGGATGTCGCGGCCGGAGTTGTCGGTGCCGAAGATGTGCTCGGCGCTGGGAGCCTGGTACGAGACCGTGATCTCGAGCGGGTCGTAGGGGGCGATGACCGACGCCAGGATAGCGGAGAGCGCCACCAGGACGAGGAGGACGAGCGCGATCTTGCTCGAGAGCTTCATCCGCTTGAACCCGCCGAACTTGAGGCCCTTGGAGGCGGCCTCCTCGAGCTTGGCGGTCTGCTTCTCTCTGATCTTTACCATGGGGCCTACACCGTCCTAATGCGCGGGTTGATCAGCAGGTAGAGCATGTCGACCACGATGTTGATGATCACGAAGGCCAGGGCAACGACGATGACGACGCCCTGGACGAGCATGATCTCGCCGCCGGTGATACCCGACTGGATGAGGGTGCCCATGCCCGTGAGCGCGAAGATGACCTCGATGACCACGGCGCCGCCCATGAGGTAGCCGATCTTGAGGCCGAGCGTGGTGACGGGCGTGATCAGGGCGTTTCTCAGCACGTTCTTGGCGATGACCACCCGCTCGGGCAGGCCGCTTCCGCGGGCCGTCTGCACGTAGTCCTTGTCGAGCTCCTCGACCATGGAGGTGCGCACGATGCGCGTCATCTGGCCGATGACCGGGAAGGCCAGGGCTATGGCGGGCAGGATCATGCGGCCGAAGTAGCCGGCCGGGTTCTCAAAGAGGTCGGGCAGGGTGCCGGAGACCGGGAAGATGCGGGTGAGGCCCGCCATGCTCACGAGGAGGATGAGCAGGACCGCCAGCCAGAAGGACGGCGTGGCTATGCCCGCGATGGATATCACGCGTATCACCTGGTCCGGCCACTTGTCTCTATACAGGGCGGAGATGACGCCGAGCGTGAACGAGACCACCGCCGCGATGATGAGGCCCAGGAAGGTGAGCTGCATCGTGATCGGCAGGGCCGAGGCGATGGCGTCGGCCACGGAGGTCTGACGGCTGCCGTAGGTGCCCAGGTCGCCCTGGACGAGCCCGCCGATATAGTCGACGTAGCGGATCGGCCAGGGGTCGTTCATGCCGTGCTCCTCCATGTACGCCTCGACCGCCTCGACGGACGCGCCCTCGCCGAGGACGGTGC
>CAZCTE010000068.1:0-6804 GCA_964501395.1 uncultured Atopobium sp. | reverse complement strand
CTTGCCGGGCCACTCGTGGCTCACGTGCTCGAGGCCGATGAGGATTCCCATGCCGTCAGTCTCCTTCTGTCAGCGCTGTGCCTCAGGTGCGATACAGGCGCGTGCACGAACGCGCCGCCGGCGCCTGCGTAGGCCCGATCCCCACGTTAGCACGAGCAGAGCGGCGCCCCCGCCTCCGAAGCCACGCTAGAAGAATGACACCTGCACGTAGTCGAGCGCAACCGCCCACACGGCAACGGCGATGGCGAGAACGCCAAGCGCGATCTTGGGACCAATGACGGCAAAGTGGTCTCGCCAGCCGTTGTCCTCAAGCGACGCCTCGGCCTTCTTTCCCTTGATGAGCAGCATGCCCGCAACTATGAACAGGAGAATTGCGGTCACAGCGAACAGGACGTCCTTCGACGCCTCAACGCCATCCGCGACGCCATTGCCAACCAGCGCGCCCACGCAGAAGAACACAAGCGCTATCACGGCCCCGACGACCAGGCCCAGCCCCGCGACCTTGAGGACGTCGAGAACCGCCGCCTTCACCCGCTGCATGGTCTATGCGCTCTCCCGGTTCGTCGACTGAGGCGCGCCCGCCTGCCCGGTCGCGGCCGCCTGACGCGAGGTCCCCGTCCCCTGGGATGTGCCCACGAGATGGCAGGCCACAAAGTGCCCCGGGGCGGCCTCGACGAGATGCGGGCGCTCGTCGCAGGCGCCCGTGCAAAAACGGCAGCGCCCCTTGAACCGGCAGCCCGGCGCCGGGTTGATGGGGCTCGGGACCTCGCCCTCGAGCTTGACCTTGGTCGCCTCGCGCTCGTGCTCAATCTGGGGATCCGGGATGGGAATGGCCGAGAGCAGCGCCTGGGTGTACGGATGCAGTGGGTTGGCAAACAGCTCCTCGGACGGCGCGAGCTCAACCAGCGTGCCAAGGTACAGCACGGCCACGCGATCCGAGATGTGCTTCACCATGGAGAGGTCGTGCGCAACGAAGAGGTAGGTGAGGCCCATCTTACGCTGCAGGTCTATGAGCAGGTTCACAACCTGCGCCTGGATTGAGACATCAAGGGCCGAGATGGGCTCGTCGAGCACCAGGAACTCGGGCTTCACGGCAAGGGCGCGCGCGATTCCTATGCGCTGGCGCTGGCCACCCGAGAACTCGTGCACAAAGCGGTTGGCGTGCTCGCGGTTGAGGCCCACCATTTCCAGGCACTCATACACCCTGTCCTGGCGCTCATGCTTTGATGGGCAGAGATGGTGGATGTCCAGGCCTTCGGCCACGATGTCGGCGACCGTCATGCGGGGGTCCAGCGACCCATAGGGGTCCTGGAACACCATCTGCACCTCCTTCTTGAAGGACTGACGATCGGGCCCGCTCAAAGCGTGCACGTCCTTGCCCTTGTAGAGCACCGTGCCGTCGGTCTTGGAGTAGAGGCCTATGCACGTGCGCCCGCAGGTGGTCTTTCCGCAGCCAGACTCTCCCACCATGCCGAGCGTCTCGCCCTGGTAGATGTCGAACGAGACGTCGTCCACCGCCTTGAGCACCGCCTTGCGGCCCACGTCGAAGTACTTCTTGAGATGCTGCACGGAAAGCAGGACATTCTTCTCGGCGCTCATCGCGCAACCCCCTCCTTGGTCAGCTCCTCAACCTTCGGCGCCATGGGATGGTGCAGCCAGCAGGCGGCCCTGTGGCCCTCGCCGAAGTCGGTGTACTCGGGCATCTGCTCCTTGCAGATGGGCATGCAGTACTTGCAGCGCGTGCAGAACGGGCAGCCCTCGGGCGGGTTGAGCAGATCGGGCGGGATGCCCGGGATGGACGCGAGCTCCTGCTTGTTCTTCAGGTCCAGGCGCGGCACCGAGTCGATGAGGGCCCAGGTATAGGGGTGCTTGGGCCGGTAGAAGATGTCCTCGCTCGTGCCATGCTCCACGATGATGCCCGAGTACATGACGGCGATGTCCTGCGCGATGTTGGCCACCACGCCGAGGTCGTGTGTGATCATGATGACCGAGGTGTCATGCTCGCGCTGAAGCTCCTTGATGATGTCGAGGATCTGGCTCTGAATCGTCACGTCGAGCGCCGTGGTGGGCTCGTCGCAGATGAGGATCTTGGGATCGCAGGCAATGGCGATGGCAATCATCACGCGCTGCCTCATGCCGCCGGAGAACTGGTGCGGGTACTGCCTCACGCGCTTCTCGGGCTCGGGGATGCCCACGCTGCGCAGCATCTCAATTGCCTCGAGCTCGGCCGCCTTCTTGTCCATATGGCGGTGCGCATGGAGGTTCTCGGCGATCTGCTTGCCCACCCGCATGGTGGGGTTGAGCGCGGCGAGCGCGTCCTGGAAGATGATCGCGCACTCCCCGCCCCGGTAGGCCTGCATCTTCTTCTTGTCGTAGTCGAGGATGTTCTCCCCGTTGTAGAGAATCTCGCTGCCCCCCTTGATCTCGCCGGAGGGCTTCTTGATGAGTCCCATGATGGACTTGGCCGTAACCGACTTTCCGCAGCCGGACTCGCCCACGATGGCCAGCGCCTTGCCGGTATCAAGCGAGAAGGACACGCCGCGGACGGCCTTCACCTCGCCGGCGTAGGTGTGATAGGAGACCCGGAGATTGTTCACCTCGAGGATGTGGTCGCTCTCTGCCATGCTATCGCTTCCTTTCTGGCGCTCCGCCGCTAGTTGCGCAGCTTGGGATCGAGAGCGTCGCGCAGGCCGTCGCCAAAGAGGTTGAAGGCCATCACGATGACGCAGAGCACGACGCACGGGAAGATCAGCTGGTAGGGATAGAAGTCGATGGTCTGCTGCCCCATTGAGATGAGGACGCCGAGGCTGATCTCAGGAGAGGTGAGACCGATGCCGAGGAAGCTCAGGCCCGCTTCGGTGAAGATGAAGTTGGGGATGGCCGTCGAGGCGTCGAGCAGAAGAATGCTGATCATGTTGGGCACGTAGTGCTTGATGATGATGCGCATGGGGGATGCGCCGAGCACCTCGGCGGCCAGAACGTACTCGGACTCCTTGAGCTGCTTGATGAGGCCGCGCACCTGACGCGCCGTGTTGCACCATGCCGTGATGCTCATGGCCACGAGCAGGGCAAACAGGTTGTTGCCCAAGATCATCATCACCATGATGGTGAGAAGGAGGCTCGGCAGGGAGTTGATGACCTCGATGAAGCGCATGAGCAGGTCGTCGACCCAGCCGCCAAAGTGCGCCATCAGGGCGCCGTAGAGCGTTCCGAACACGAGCTTCACGACCGTAGCCACCAGGGCGATGATGATCGAGGAGCGCGCGCCCATCCACACGCGCGAGAACAGGTCCCGACCAAGGCTGTCGGTGCCGAACCAGTACTCGGAGCTGGGGCTGAGGTTGCGGTCCGCGGTGTTCATCTCGATGAGGTCGTAATCGTTGATGTAGGGACCCACGATCACCATGGCCACCAGGACAAGCAGAACGACGAGCGCACCCATGGCGACGGGGTTCTTGCGCAGGCGTCGCCACGCGTCCTGCCAGTACGAGATGGTCGGGCGGTCGATCTTGTTGGCCTCCTCCTCCGTGAACCCGACGATCCTGAACTTGTCGGGGCTGAGCCCGGCGGAGGTGCCCGATGATGCCTGCACGGCAGCCGCGGCGTTTGTCTCTGTCATCGTCGCTCCCCCTCCCCTAGTGGCTGCTCGAGCCCGGCATGGAGATGCGCGGGTCAACGAGCGCGTACAGGATGTCCGTTATGAACAGCACCACGATGTAGATGGCCGCGAGAAAGACCGTGAGCCCCAGGACGATGGAGAGGTCCTGGTTCTGCACCGAGGTCACGTAGTACTGGCCGATGCCGGGAATGGAGAAGATGCTCTCGATGAAGAACGAGCCGGTGATGCACATGGCAACCGTCATGGGAAGCTGCGTCATGACCGGTATGAACGAGTTGCGCAGAATGTGCTTGCGCACCACCCGCGCACGGCTCAGCCCCTTTGACTCGGCGGTGAGCACGTAGTCCTGGTTGATGACGTCAAGCATCGATGACTTGAGTAGGCGGGAGTACGTGGCGATGTAGCTGAAGCATCCCGTGACGGTGGGAAGCACGGTGTACTGCCAGCCGCCAAGCCATAGGTCGTCTCCTGACGGCCAGCCAATGCTCGGGAACCATTGCAGGGTGCCGGCGAACAGCTTCTGGAGCATGAGGCCCAGGACGAAGTGTGGTATGGATATCAGGAGTACCGATAACCCCACCACGGCATAGTCCGCTGCTGTACCTCTTCGTGTGGCTGCCAAGATGCCGAGGAGCAGGCCCACGGACACGCCGAGCAGCATCTGCTGGAGGCCGAGTCGCGCGGAGACCGGCAGGCGGTCGTGCAGCAGGCCGGAGACGGTCTGCCCTGAGTAGACGAACGACTCGCCGAAGTTGCCCTGGAGAATGTTGGTGATCTGGACGACGTAGCGCTCGAGCACGGGCTTGTCGAGACCGTAGCGCTCGTAGAGCGCCTCGCGGCTCTCCGCCGGGAGCTTGTCGGCGCGCTCGGTCAGCGGGTCGCCCGGAACGGCCTCAAGAAGGAAGAAGGTGGCCGTGATGATGATGAAGAGCGTCAGGACCATCTCGACAAGGCGACGAAGGGTGTACTTAATCATGGCGATGCCTTCCTTGCGGTATGGGGAAGGGTCATCACGACCCTTCCCCATGCTCTACTCGCTGTGGGCGCGCCCGCAGCACATATGAGGTCTCAGACCTAGAAGCCGCGGCCCTCGATATAGGTGATGTAGAACTCCTGGCTCGCGCCGAACGAGGACCAACGGAAGTCCTTCACCCAGCTCTTGAGGAAGTACTCCCTCTCGGAGTAGTAGAGCGGGATGAGCGCGCACTGGTCGGCCATCTCCTGCTCGGCCGCCGCATAGGTGGCAAGGCGCTCGTCCTGGTCCGTCATGCCGGCCACGCTGTCGATTAGCGCGTCAAACGTAGAGTCGTTCCAACCGCCGGAGACAGAGGGGTACACGTCGGTGTAGAACGTGTTCAGATAGTCGAGCGGGTCGTTGTAGTCGCTGTACCAGCCAGCGTAATACATGTCGAAGTTGCCGTTGTCGCGCTCTGCCGTGAACAGGCTGGAGTCGCCCACGGTGTTGAGATCCACCGTGATGCCGAGTGTGTTCTGCCACGTCTGCTGCAGGTACTCGCGCAGCGAGCTGTCCTCGGTCGTGGAGCCGTATGAGAGGTAGGTCACGGTCACGGCGGAGAGGTCGGTGTCCATGCCGAGCTCCGAGAGACCCTGCTGGAACAGGGCCTGGAGGGCGTCGGAGTCGCCCGCATACTGCTCGTAATCGGCGAGCATGGGCTCCTCCACCTGGTCGCGGTACGACTCGTCGTTGAACGAGATGGCAGGCGAGATGTACGCGTATGCGGGGATGTAGCGACCGAACACGACGTCGATCATGTCCTCGCGGTCGATGCTGTAGCACAGCGCCTTGCGGATGTTCACGTTGCCCATCAGGCCCGACAGGCCTCCGTTGGCGTGGTCGAAGGCCAGGTAGACGGTGCCGGGATAGTCAGCGGTGATCATCTGGATCTCGCCGGACTCGGCCTGCTCCTGATAGAGCGTCGAGTAGTCGCCGGAGGTCTGCAGGACGTCGAGCTCCCCGTTGTCGAACATGGTGGCCGCGGTGGAGTCCTGGTCGATGAGGTACCAGGTGATCTGGTCGAGGTGCACGTTGTCGGCATCCCAGTAGTACTCGTTCTTGGTCCAGGTCATCTGGTTGTCCTCGACCAGCGTGCTCATGCAGAACGGACCGTTGTACACGCAGAGCGTCCAGTCGGAGCCCCAGGAGTCGCCGGCGGCCTCGGCGATGTCCTCGCGCGTGGGGTAGAGCGGGGTGGCAACGAGCTTGGCCTCAAAGGTGGGGTCGGCCTCCTTGAGGGTGACCTCGAAGGTGTAGTCGTCGAGCGCCACGGCCATAACGTCATCGATGGAACCGGTGCCCTCGTAGTACTCCTCGGCCCCCACCACGCCGTAGATGTACCACGCGTAGCTGTAGCCGTACTCCGGAGTCACCAGGCGCTTCCAGCCGTACTCGTAGTCGTAGGCCGTCACCGGCTCGCCGTCCGACCAGTAGGCGTCCTCGCGCAGGTGGAAGGTGTAGACGGTCTCGTCATCCGAGATGTCGACGCTCTCGGCGCCGTCGAGGACGAAGTGCTCGCCGTCCTCGTCCGCAACGTTGCGGTAGAGTCCCGAGTAGCACTCGGCCATCATCCAGCGCCAACCCATGTCCTGGACGTCGTAGTTGTTGCCGAACGAGCTCGTGCGGACGTTGAGCGTCTGCGTGTCGCTGGCGGTGTCGTCGCTGGTGGAGCTGGAGCTGGAGCTTGAAGAATCATCGCTGCTGCAGCCAGCGAGCGCCAGAAGGGAGGCAACAGCCGCCCCCCCTGCCGTCAGAAAGCCCCTTCGATTCGTCATAGACGCCATGAAAACCTCCCTCTGGATGATGGATAACCTACGCCGAAGAATACGGGAATAGTCTCGTTCGTCTGCCGAAATCCGCAATTATTATGACAATTGACCCTAATACGTAACCAACTGAATGTTCACTTAAAGCGTGCTCGACACATGGGGACAAAGGGTCTCTGTGTGTAGGATCAGCGTATGGGGACAAAGGCCCTCCGTGTGTGAAGCCAGCGCATGGGGACGGTCCCATGTAGGCAGCGAACGCCATGGGTCGTCCCTCGTCATCGCATCCGATCATGGGCGGGTGAGTCACCCGACGTGCCCGGACCGTCTCCCAGCTGGTTGGCTGCGGAATGCGGCGTGGTGCGTTCCGATCCGGGCGACATTGCCACCCCGCGGCTCTCCGC
>CAZCTE010000067.1:0-6963 GCA_964501395.1 uncultured Atopobium sp. | reverse complement strand
CCTGCAGGAAGCCGCCGCGGCGCATGGAGCCGCCGCCGGTGACGATGATGGCGCGAGAGCCCTTGAGGTTCTTGACCTCGTGGCGGGAGCCCTCGCCAAAGTACAGGTCACGCGGGTTGGTAAAACGTCCCATAACACTCCTCCAATTCTTGTGCCGTCGCCCCCGCGACGGATCTCAAACGGGCTCCTCCCCTCGAGGGCGCCCGTTTTTACCAAAGCGAGAAGTACCTCTCCTGGAACATCGGAACTCCACAGTGCAAACCTGGAGAAGGATAACAGATTACGAGCCGGTTACAGCTTGACGTTTTCTGAGCGTCGGGGCGGGGCGAGAAGGTAGGTGGGGCTGGGCCCGGCAGGGGCGGAACGAGAAGGCGCGGGGCTTGAGGACCGGCAGGGGCGGGGCCGGCTCCTGACAAGGCGCGCAAGCCGGCGCACGCGTACGAGCCCGCCCCTCCGCCCGTCGCCGGGTCGCGCCGCAGTCGGGTACCATAGAGCTCGAGAGAAGGGCGGCGTCGATGGCACACGATCCCAAGCGCGAGGACTACCAGCGCATGAGCCTGCGCTTCGCACGGGAGCTCGACGGCGCCGAGCCCGGCGAGGCCGCGCGGGCGTTCGTCTCGTTCGGACGGCGCTTCGCCCAGGACCGCGACAGCCTCCCGCAGTCGGACGCCGACCGCGCGTTCCACCTCGTGGCGATGGTGGCAGAGATGATTGACCACCAGCTCCTCTTTGCCTCGGACGAGCAGGCGTCCAAGCTCATCAAGCGCGGCAAGAGCCTGCTCGACGAGGCGCTCTCCCTCGACCCCACCTGCTACGACGCCGTGAGGATGCGCCTCTCCACCGAGGCCCCCACCACCGAGAAGCACTACCGGGCCCTCGCCGACCGGGCCGACGAGGTCCGGGCCCACTGCGAGTCCCTCCGCGACGAGGCGTCGGCGTCCCTGAGCGGGGAGCGCGCCGCGCTCGCCTCCGCCATAGCCATGCGCCCGTACTGGCGCTGGCTGGCCACCCTCGCCGAGACGGCGCTCATCTGCGGGCACAACACTGTGGCCATGCAGACTGCCGAAAAGCTCCTCGCGTCCGACCCATCCGACTCCTGCGACGTGCGCTTCACGCTCGCCTACGCCCTCGCCAAGCTCGAGGACGAGCCCGGCCTGGACAGGCTCGCGGAGCGCTACGCGGCCATCTCCCCGCTGAGGCCCGCGAACGACGCCTGGATGCTTCTCGCCCGCGCGGCGCTCGCGCACAAGCGCTATGACCTCGCGGCCGCGCGCGGCCTGATCCAGGAGCTGCTCGCCGTCTACCCCGAGGGCGGGCCGGAGCTCATCCGCCAGGCCGACTTCCCCGACGGGGAGTTCTCCCGACTCTGCGTGAACCCCTACAGCTGCGACGAGCTCGTGCTCGCGGTGAGCGAGGGCATCGTCCTCCTCCAGGAGGGCGCCGACTTGGACGGCAAGGGCGTCTTTGGGTCGTGGGTGGCGCGGACGGTCGCGGAGCTGCGACCCGAGGCCGTGCTCCAGGCCATGGGCGCGCGTGGGGACGAGGGGGCGAAGCGTCAGTGAACGCCTGGGACGAGCTCGTCGAGCGCTGCGCGCGCCGACGCCGCGAGGAGATAGGCCCCCTCTCGGACGACGCCTACGCCGAGCTCAGGCTCGCCGTGAGCGCGAACCCAACGGCCTTCGTCGACAACGCGTCGGAGAGCGCGCTGCTCATCCTCGCGCGGGCCCTCGACGCCTACCACGAGAGCTGCAGAAACGACGACCTTCTCGATGACGACGCCTTTGAGGTCGAGCGCGACCGCAGGCTGTCCGCCCTACGCGCCGCGAGCGAGCAGGCCTGCGCGACGGACCCGGAGAGCGTAGACGCGCGCCTGCTCGCGCTGCTCGCCCAGGACCTGGGCCCCGACCCGCTCCTCGCCGGCCTCATAGAGCTCGAGCGGGACATCGGCCCCGGCGAGCCCGTCGAGGGCGACGCCTGGGACGACGTCTTCTGCCGACCCCGCCTGCGCCTGCGCGCCGCCGTGGCGCGCGCCTGCCTGGACGGCGCCCGCTACCGCATGGCCCAGAGCGCCGCGACCTCGCTGCTTGACGCGGCGCCGTCGGACGCGCTCGGGGCGCGGCGCACCCTCGCGCTCGCGTTCGCCCGCCTCGAGGACGCGGACGGCTTCGACGCCCTGGACGCCCGCCTCAACCGGCACGGGGACGCCTGGTCCCATCTCGCCCGCGTCATCCTGCTCTTCAAGCTCGACTCCATGAGCGCGGCGAGAAGGGCGCTCAGGGGCTACGACCAGCTCTGCGAGGGGGGCGCCTACGCGCTGCTGCGGCCCGTCCTCGTGGAGCCCTACCTTCCCGACCGCCCGGAGACCGAGCCCGGGAGCTTTGACGAGAGCGTCCTCGCCGTGCGGGAGGCCGAGCCCATCATCGCCGACACGCCGGACCTCGTCTCCTGGTGCCGCGAGTTCGACTGGTTCACGGACTCCGCCGAGCGCTTCGCGCGCGGGCGTGACCTCGACTGGTAGGCGACCTCTCCGCGCCTTTTGCACCAGCTGCCGGCAACGACCTCTCCGCGCCCTGTGCCATACATCAATATTACAATCGCATATCTCATAGTATTCTTGGCGTTTTCCCAGTTGGCGTCAATATTTGTTTGAGTTATGCGGTTGTAAAACAGGGTATGCACCCACAGCTCGCGAAGTCGCACGGCCCCGGGCCCGCTGGGGCTCTTCTCGCCGCACAAAACGAGCCCGGACCGCACGGGCGGACCGGGCCTCGGTTGCGTGGTGCCCCCAACGGGAGTCGAACCCGTGTCGTCGCCTTGAAAGGGCGATGTCCTAGGCCACTAGACGATGGGGACGCGCAGATGAGTATATCAGAGGGTGCGCGGCGCGCACGGGCCACGACGTACGATCTGCGGGGCGCGGGCCACGGCCGCGCGCGAGCGACGTGGGCGGCGTCAGCACGCGAGGCGACGCGTGGTAGGGGCGGTGGGACTCGAACCCACAATCCTTTCGGCCGAAGATTTTAAGTCTCCTGCGTATGCCAATTCCGCCACGCCCCCGTGGCGCGCCATCCCATCCTAGCGCAGGCGGCGCTCATGCAGGGGGCGGATCTCCGGGCGCCACGGCACCGGGGAGGGCGCGCCCTCGAGCTCGGCCGCCGCCGTGATGGCCAAGCCAAAGAGCAGGTCCGACTCGCTCGCCCGGAGCTCCGAGAAGCCCGTCTGCGCCATGAGTTCCGCAACCGCCACGGCACCGCCCAGGATGACGGACGCGCGCTTGGGCTGGAGGCCCGGCAGCTGGGCGCGCTCCTCCACGGTGAGCTTGGCGAGACGCGCCTCGAGCTCGCCCACCCGCTCGCGCGAGAGCCGCGCCAGGTGCACCCGCGCAGGGTCGTACGGGACGAGCGCGGCGTCCATGGCGATGAGGCTCGTCACGGTGCCCCCGCAGACGACGAGTGCCTCAGGGGCGTTCTCGGCCGCGTCCTCGGTGCCGGTCGCCCCGAGACAGCCCTCCCGCACCGCCGGGGCGAAGGCGTCCGCGGCAAAGGCGTGGGCCCGCGCGAGGTCCTCGGCCGAGGGCAGGGGCGCGCCCGAGAGGAAGCGCTCCGTCACGCGACGGCAGCCCACGTCAATCGACTGGACAAAGTCCAGGTCAAGCCTGCCATCCTCGCCGAGCGAGCCCAGCGCGAGCTCCGTCGAGCCGCCGCCGTTGTCTGCCACGAGGATGCGCCTGCCGGGAAAGTCCTGCGCCACGCCGAGAAAGGTGAGCATCCCCTCAACCTGGCCCGGGATGGTCTCGGGCGAAAGGCCGAGGGAGCGCAGCCCGCCCTCGACCACGCCGGCGTTCTCCGCGTCGCGCGCCGCGCTCGTGAGCGTGCAGCAGATGCCCCGCACGCCCGCCTGGCCCGCAATGCCCACGTAGCGGCGCACGCAGTCGAGGACGCGACGCATGGCCCCCTCCGAGAGGCGGCCCGAGGCGTCCACGCCCTCGCCGAGGTTGCAGATCTCGGAGCGCTTGGAGAGGCGCGTCACGCGACCGCCCTCGACGTCGGCCACGGCCAGGCGCGCCGTCACGGTCCCAATGTCGACGCACGCAACTCGCGTCATGCTGCCCATCCGCTCCAGTTGCTTCTAGTTTTCATATCCGAACACGATGTCGCCGAGGGAGATGTACCACGCGACGTCATCGTCCTCGACATCGGTCTCGGTGTCGTCCTCGGACAGAGTGCCCTCGACCACGACCTCGGTCTCCCCCTCGTAGACGTAGCCCCTGCGACGGGCCTCGTCCTCCACGCCCTCGGTGGTCTGGAGGCGGTCGATGTCGCTCTGGTACTGCTCGTTGGTCTCCTCGAGCGCGGCGAGCTCCTCCTGCTGGGCCACGTTGTCGCGCCAGGCGCTCCAGAGCGCCTTGAGCGGGGAGTAGAGGGAGAAGACGACCACGAGAAGGACCGCGGTGACCACGACCGCAACCCTGAACCTGCCAAGCAGGCCGAGAAGCGCATCGGTCTTCTCGCGAACGAGGTTAATCGCGGAGGCGCCGCTGGTCGCTGAGGCGCGGGCCATCGATCCGCGGGTCGCGGAGCCGCGCCCGCGGGCGCCGGTCTCGCGGGGCCGCCTCTGCGCGCGGGCACGCACGCCCCGAGGGGAATCGGATGACGTCGCGCGACGCCCCCTCTCGCGGACACCCGCGTCTGTGGTGACTGCCATGCTCATGCCGTGACTTCGTTTCTGCTTCGTTTTGTGGCTGGCGGCGCGGTCTCACCGCGCGTGACTCAGTTATACCAGAGAGCGACCCGGCGCGCCTACCGCGGGGAGGTCTCCTCAGCCTTCGCACGCCCCCAAAGGTCGTTCAGCTCGTCGGTGCCCAGACCCTCGAGGTCGCGGCCCTCCTCGGCGGCAAGCTGCTCCATGCGGGACCAGCGGGCCCGGAACTTGCGGTTGGCGCCCGCGAGCGCCTCCTCCGCGTCTATCCCCTCCCAGCGCGCGACGTTCACCAGGGAGAAGAGCAGGTCGCCGAACTCCTCGGCCCGCTCGGGGGAGCCGGGCTCCTCGCGCTCGAACTCGGCGCGCTCCTCGGCCACCTTGTCCCACACCCCGGCCTCGTCCGCCCACTCAAAGCCCGCCTTGGCGGCGCGCTTGGAGATCTTCTGGCACTGCATGAGCGCGGGGAGGCTCTTGGGCACGCTGTCGAGAAGCCCCTGGGGGCGCTCGTCGCCCTTTCCGGAGGCGGCGCGCTCGGCGGCCTTGACCTCGTCCCAGATGTCCTGGACCTCCTCGCCGTCCCCCGCGGCCGCGTGCTCGCCAAAGACGTGGGGGTGGCGGCGCACGAGCTTCTCGTTGAGGTCATGGGCCACGTCGTCGATGGTGAAGGCACCCGCGTCGGCGGCTACCTGCGCGTTGAGGACCACCTGCTCGAGGACGTCGCCCAGCTCCTCCCGCAGGTGCTCCTTGTCGCCCGTCTCCATGGTCTCGGCGGCCTCGTAGGCCTCCTCGATCATGTTCCGCGCGAGGGAACGGTGCGTCTGCTCGCGGTCCCACGGGCAGCCGTCCGGCTGGCGCAGGCGCCATATCGTGCGGACGAGGCGGTCGAGCTCGGGGTGCTCCGCTGGCGCCCCGGGGCGCGCGGAGTTCTCGGCGTCCACGCGGTCTGCGATCTGTGACATGACGGCTCCTCCCAATGGTTTGCTGGCCCGATTCTACCGCGCCGCAGCGGCGGGCCGGCGGGAGGGGCGCTACTCGTGAGGGTGGTGATGGCGCTCGTGGGCGCCATCCTCGTCGGCGTGGCCATGCTCGTGGCAGCAGCCGCCTTGCTCATGGCCAGCGCGCCCGTGCTCTTCACACGCATGGTCCCCATGCCCGTGGCGGTGCTCCCCCGCGTAGTCGTGGGAGCCATCGAGCGCGGCCTCGGCGCGGCCCGCCGCCACGGCGTCGCGCACGAGCGGCAGCAGCGTCTCGCGGAGCCACGGCCGGCGCACCTCGGGACCAATGAACACGCCGATGGCATCCGCCGGCTCGCCCTGCTCGGCGCCCGTCACCGACCAGGCGCGGTCCACCACGTCAAAGCGCAGCCACTGGCCGCCGCAGGGCAGCGCCCCCTTGGCACGCACCACCTCGCCGAACACGCCCGCCACGAGCGCGTCGAGAAACCACAGCAGGTGCGACTCGCTCGGCAGGTCGATCCCGGCCAGGGACAGGCTCTCGAAGTCGTCATCGGCCGCGCCGGACCCCGCGCCGGTCTCCGTACCCACAACGCCCGTCACGCCGTCCCCGGCACCCACCACCGCACGCCCCGGCTCCAGGTCATGCTCGAGCAGCCCCGTGAAGAACGAGTCCTCGAGCTGGTCGTACGGGACGTCCGCGATCCTGGCCCCGGGGTTCTTCTCGCGGACCCAGGCGCGGACGGCGTCGACCTCGCCCTGGCCCGCGTGCTGCACCTTGGAGAGCACCACCACCGCGGCCGAGGCCACCTGGTCGAGGTAGATGTCCTCGAAGCGCTCACGCTGGCGCAGCCAGGCCGTGGCGTCCACGATCACGAGCGGCTGCAGCAGCGAGATCCGCTCGTAGCTCACCTGGTTGACGTTGTCCACCACGCTCGAGAGGCGCGCGACTCCCGTGGGCTCCACCACCAGGTACTCCGGATCGAGCGTGTTTGCAATCGTGAGGACCGAGCTCGCAAAGTCCTGCTTGCCCGTGCAGCAGATGCAGTTCTCCGTTGACTCCCAGACGGAGAGCTCGTCGGTCTGCGAGAGCACCTGGGCGTCGATGTCCGCCTGCCCGTACTCGTTCTCGTAGACCACGAAGTCGCGCCCGGTCCTGCGGGCGAGCTCCTGGATGAAGGTCGTCTTGCCCGCGCCGAGAAAGCCCGACACCACGAGCACCCGCATGTGCCCACCCGCCTTTCGCTGACGTCCGAGAAAAGCCACCGCAATAATCACGCCCTCATGGGACGCGCTGTTCCGCAAAGCC
>CAZCTE010000066.1:0-7092 GCA_964501395.1 uncultured Atopobium sp. | reverse complement strand
GCAAAAAGGGGCCGCCGGCACACCGCCGACGGCCCCAACATTTGCGTGGTCGGGTTGACTGGATTCGAACCAGCGACCTCTCGGTCCCGAACCGAGCGCTCTACCAAGCTGAGCCACAACCCGTAGCGAAAGGCGATTCTAGCAGACTTTCCACTCCGAGCCAACCGTTTTTGTCGACCAGGCTCGCCAGCCGAACTCCGTGGCCTGGCACACAATCTCGTCTGCCGCCTCCGCGCTACCGCAGATGGCAAAGGAGCAGGTGCCCGAACCCGTGACCTGAGCCGCGAGGACGCCCGGCTGGGAGCGTAGCCAGAGCTCGACGGTCTTGGCGTCCGGGCAGAGCGCGCAGGCCGCCGGGGCGAGGTTGTTGTGCAGGCGCGCCGCAACGGCAGGCGCGTCCCCCGCGGCGAGCGCGGCGCACAGGGGCTCGCACCCCACGGGCTCCGACCCCGCACGGTCAAACTCTGCGTAGGCCTCTACCGTTGAGCCTCCCGGCGTCCGCGGCATCACGAGCGCGAGCGGCACCTCAAGGTCGGGAAAGGTCCGCACGCGCACGTCCCCCGCCCCGGCAAAGAGGGCCGGCCTGGGGTCGAGGAAGAAGGGCACGTCCGCGCCCACGCACCGCGCAACCGCGAGCACCCGCGGGTCAAGAGGGGCTACGCCCCAGAGCTCGCAGAGCCCGCGCAGCGTTGCGCCGGCGTCCGCGGAGGAGCTCCCCAGGCCCGCCCGCTCGGGAATCGACGACAGGATCTCCACGCGAGCGCACGGCTTCACGTCGAGGGCCCGCGCCAGGAGCGTGGCCGCACGCCACACGCCGGTCCTCTCGACGGGGACCTCGAGCTCGGGCGAGAAGGATACGGAGAGCTCGGGCGCCTCCCGGACGCGCGCCACGTCATAGAGCCCGACGGGCACCATAACGGAGTCGACGCGATGGTAGCCGCGCTCGTCCTTCTCGGCATGCACGCCGAGGTGGAGGTTTACCTTGCAGGGGGTCCGTACGACCACGGCGGCGCACATGGCGTCGGCCGCCTACTCAGAGATGGACTCGGAGAAATCGAGGATCCGCTCGCCGGTCTCGGTGTCGTAGAGCTCCACCGTGCCGGTGAGGACGTCCACGTACTGGTACGACTGGCGGGAGGTGCGACCGCGGCGCTCCTCCACCTCGACGACGAAGAGGGAGGGGTGCGCGTGCACGAGCGTGCCGGAGCGCTCCACGATGCGGGAGCGGCCCATGTTGGCCTTGACCCTGAGACGCCTCCCCTCGAGCCTGCCGAGCTCGTCGCGAATCTCGTCAACGCGGTTGACGGGCGGAATGTCGTTCTCCATGCTGCCTCCATGCGCCCGATGGGCGGTATGAGCATAAGTCGTGAGCTAATATCATAGGTGCTCGGCCCATGAGACGGGCCGCAATCGTGGAACTATCACGCCAAGAACATGCGACGAGCGCGACGGCAGGGCATCGGCCGGGCGCGCGGCAGCCCGATATCTGACCGCAGGAGACGAAAGGGGAAGGGCCGTGGACGAGAGGCGTCTGGAGCGCGTGCGGGAGAACATGGCGAGAAGGGGCCTGCGGCAGGCCCTCGTCGTGGACCCCCTGTCCATCTGGTGGCTCTGCGGCTACCACACCGATCCCTACGAGCGCTTCCTCGCGCTCTACGTGCCCGCGGAGGGCGCGCCCACGCTCTTTGCCAACCGCCTCTTCCCCGACGCCTCCGGCTGCGGGGCGCGCGTGAAAACCTTCTCGGACACGGACGACCCCGTGCCCCTGGTCTGCCAGGTCACGGACAACGCCGCCCCGCTGGGGGTGGACAAGGAGCTGGCGGCGCGCTGGCTCGTGCCGCTCATGGAGGCCCGCGCGGCCTCGGGCTTTGTCCTCGCCTCCGACGTGGTGGACGACGCCCGCTCTATCAAGGACGCGCGGGAGCGGGAGCTCATGCGCCGCGCCTCGGCCACGAACGACGAGGCCATGTCCTGGCTCGTGTCCCAGGTGCGCCCCGGCGTGACCGAATTGGAGATCGCCGACGGCCTGCTCGGCGAATACCGCCGCCTGGGGGCGCAGGACCACTCCTTCGCCCCCATCGTGAGCTTTGGCGACCACGCCGCCGACCCGCATCACGAGCCGGACGACACGCCGCTCGCGCCGGGCGACATGGTCCTCTTTGACGTGGGCTGCCGGCGGGACCGGTACTGCTCGGACATGACGCGGACCTTCTTCACCGCCGAGCCCACCGAGCACCAGCGCGCCGTCTACGAGACCGTGCTCCGCGCCAACGAGGCGGCCGAGAAGATCGTGCGGCCGGGCGTGACCTTTGCGGAGATTGACCTCACGGCGCGCCGCGTCATCGAGGAGGCGGGCTGGGGCGAGGCCTTCACGCACCGCCTGGGGCACCAGATAGGCCTCGTGGACCACGAGCCCGGCGACGTGTCCGCGACGCACGACGAGCCGGTGCGCCCCGGGCAGTGCTTCTCCATAGAGCCGGGCATCTACCTGCCCGGCGACATGGGCGTTCGCATAGAGGACCTCGTCATCGTGACCGAGGGCGGCTGCGAGGTGCTCAACCGCTACCCCAAGGGGATCACCGTCCTGGGGTAGCGCGGGATCCTACTCCGCGGGGCAGAGCGAGAGGGCCGCCTCGTCGGCGACCACGGTCACGTTGGGGTGCAGCTGCAGAATGGACCCCTGACAGCTCGGTGCGATGGGGCCAAAGATCATGTCGTGGACCGCCTGAGCCTTGGTCTCGCCGCTCGCAATCACAAGAATCGACCGCGCGGCCATGATGGCGCCGATGCCCATGGTGTAGGCCTGGCGCGGCACGTCATCGATGCTGTCGAACAGGCGGCTGTTTGCCTGGATGGTGGACTCGGTGAGGTCGACGCAGTGCGTGCTCCTGACAAAGGCGTCGCCGGGCTCGTTGAAGCCGATGTGGCCGTTGTTGCCAATGCCCAGCAGCTGGAGGTCCAGGCCACCGGCCGCGGCGACGGCCTCGTCATAGGCGGCGCAGGCGGTCTCGTAGTCCTCGGCCAGGCCGTCGGGCACGTGGGTGTTGGCCTTGTCGATGTTCACGTGGTCGAAGAGGTTCACGTTCATGAAGTAGCGGTAGCTCTGGACATGGTCGCCGGAAAGACCGCGATACTCGTCGAGGTTGTAGGTCTTGACCTGCGAGAAGTCCAAATCGCCGGCCTCATAGCCCTCGATGAGGCGCTGGTAGGCCCCAATGGGCGAGGTCCCTGTGGCAAGGCCGAGAACGCAGTCTGGCTTGGAGAGAACCTGGGCGGCGATGATGTTGCCCGCCTTGCGGCTCATGTCCTCGTAGCTCATGGCGCGAATGATTCTCATGACGTACCCCTTCCCCGAGACCGGCGGGCTCCCTCGCCCGTCGCGCGGCCCCATCGGCCGCGGCCAATGTGACTGCGACCACCAGGGCGAGGCCGCCGAGAATCTATGAGAAGGTCCCGCCGCGTCGAGGCCCCTGCCCGTCCACGGCGACCCGAGGCACGTCGCCTCGAACACCCGACCATCTTGCCTCATCGCCCGCGCGTTTTTCAAACCCTTCCGGCGAGCGGGGGCATTTCGCGCGGGTTCGCGAAGCGCGCGGACGCGGAGGGAAACGGGCGTGACCCCAGCGGCAAGGAGCTCCGCCGACGCGCTTCTCCCCTGCCGCGCCTCTCGGCGCGCTGCTCCGACCCCGGGCGGCTAGAGCTTGGAGGCGAGGTCCTCGAGGGCGTGGAAGCGGTGCGAGATGCGGTTCTTCTCGTCCGGCGCGAGCTCCGCCATGGTCCTGCCGGGGGCGTCGCTGGGCAGGAAGAGCGGGTCGTAGCCAAAGCCGTGGTCGCCGCGGGGCTCGCGGGCCACCGTGCCCTCGCAGTCGCCGTCGCCGCGCAGGACCTCCCCGCCGCGCACCAGGACCACGCTCGAGTGGAAGCGCGCCGTGCGCTCGGCGTCGGGGACGTCGGCCATGAGCCGCATGAGCTTCTCGTTGTTGGCCGCATCGTTGCCGTGCTCGCCCGCCCAGCGCGCCGAGAAGATCCCCGGCGCCCCGTCGAGCGCGTCCACGCAGAGGCCGGAGTCGTCGGCCACCGCCATGAAAAGGCCCGTCTCGGCCAGCGCGGCGCGCGCCTTGATGAGGGCGTTGTCGGAGAAGGTCTCCCCGTCCTCCACCGGGTCGGGGAAGTCCCCCAGCTCGCCCAGGGCCACGAAGCGCACGCCCGGCATCACCGGGGAGAGGATGGCCTCGATCTCCACCACCTTGTGCGCGTTGCCCGTGGCAACCACGACCGTCGCCGCCGGGTCGAGCTCGTTGACGTCAATGAGGGCCATGTCGTGCTCCTCTCTCTTCTGGGTTTGCGAGGTTGGATTTGTGGGGGCCGGATCTGTGGGGTTGGGCCTGTGGGGCGGGGCCCAGCCAGGTTTGTGGGGCCGGCCTGCGGGGCCGCACCGTCAGAGGCTGAATCCCGTCACCTTGGCCTGAAGCTCCACGAGCTGCGCGACGCCGGCCTGCCCCAGGTCGAGAAGCTCGTCCAGCTGGGCGCGGTCGAGCGTGGAGCGCTCCCCCGTGCCCTGGACCTCCACGATGCGCCCGTCCCCCGCACCCACGAGGTTGAGGTCCACCTGGGCGCGCGAGTCCTCGGGGTAGTCGAGGTCGAGCAGGGCCACGTCGTCCACGAGGCCGGCAGAGACCGCCGCCACGCGCCCCGTGAGCGGCAGGCGCGGAAGCCTCCCCGCCTCCACGAGCCCCATGAGGGCGTCGTGGAGCGCCACCCACGCCCCGGTGACGGAGGCCGTGCGCGTGCCGCCGTCCGCCTGGATGACGTCGCAGTCCAGCGTGATCGTGACCTCGCCCAGCCGGTCGAGACGGGTGACCGCGCGCAGGCTGCGCCCTATGAGACGCTCGATCTCCATGGAGCGGCCCTTGCGGCCGCGGTACTCGCGCGGGGTGCGGCGGTTGCCCGCGGCAGGGAGCATGGCGTACTCGGCGGTGACCCATCCGGCGTGCGCGCCCTTGCGCCAGCCGGGGACGCCGTCCTCGACACTGGCCGAGCAGAGCACGCGCGTGTCCCCAAACTCGGCCAGGCACGACCCCGCGGCGTTCTTCATGACGCCCGGCGTGAGCGTGACCGGGCGCATCTCGCCCGCGGACCGCCCAAAGGAACGTGCGCCGTCGGTACCTGCCATGTGGCCTCCCCCGAAAAGGGGCCCCGGCCGCGAACTGTGGTCAGTCCGTACGGAGGGGCCCTGAGGTTCCTGGTGGGCGATGACGGGTTCGAACCGCCGACCTTGTGCGTGTAAGGCACCTGCGCTAGCCGCTGCGCCAATCGCCCGAACAGCAGAAGTCTACCACAGGGCCGACGCGGCCCGAACCGCCCCGCGCCCGCCACCCCCGCCGGGCCGTATACTGGACGGCATGGACACGTGCACGCTCACATCCCTCGCCCGCGCGCTCGACCGCGCGGGGCTTCTCGCCACCGAGGACCCGCTCGCCCCCGCCTCAACGGGCAAGGCCCCCTCCCTGCACGAGACCCCCGTCACCGGCGTCTCGTGCGACTCGCGCTCCGTCGAGCCGGGGGACCTCTTCGTCTGCAAGGGCGCCTCCTTCCGGCCCGCCTTTCTCGCAGACGCCCTCATGGCGGGCGCCGTGGCGTACCTCTGCGACCGGGAGAGCGCGCCGGGGCTCGCCGCGGCGGCGCCGGGGGTCCCGTCCCTCGTGACAGGCGACCTGCGACGCGCGATGGCGCTCGTCTCCGCGGAGGCCTTCGGACGCCCGGACCGTGACCTCCCCATCGTTGGCATCACCGGCACGAAGGGCAAGACCACCACTGCCTACATGCTGCGCTCCATCGTGGACGCCGCGCGCGGCGAGCGGTCGTGCGGAATGATTGGCACCGTTGAGACCTACGACGGCGTTGCGGACGAGGCCTCGAGGAACACGACCCCCGAGGCGCCCGACCTCTGGCGCCACCTCGCGCACGCGCGCGACCGCGGTCTCGCCGCCATGGTGATGGAGGTCTCGAGCCAGGCGCTCAAGTACGACCGCACCCTCGGCGTGGGGCTCGACCTGGCCTGCTTCCTGAACATCGGGCTCGACCACATCTCGCCCGTGGAGCACGCCGACTTCGAGGACTACTTCTCGTCCAAGCTCCAGATCTTCTCGCAGTGCGAGACCGCCGTCGTGAACCTGGACACCGACCACGTGGACCGCGTCCTTGAGGCCGCGTCCGCGGCGAGCCGCACCCTCACCTTTGGCGTGGGGCGCCCGGAGGCGGACGCCTGGGCGAGCGACGTCTCCCACTCCGAGGAGGGCGTGGCCTTCACGCTGCACCTGGACGGGAGGGAGCGGCGCGTGCAGCTCCCCTTCCCCGGCGACTTCAGCGTCTCCAACGCCCTCTGCGCCGCCCTCTGCGCACGCGAGCTGGGCGTGGGGGCGGACGCCATCGTGGAGGGGCTCGCGCGGACGCGCGTTCCTGGCCGGATGGAGTTCTACCGCTCGCGCGATCGCCAGCTCACCGCCGTCGTGGACTACGCCCACAACAAGATGGCCTTTGAGTCGCTGCTCTCCGCCGTGGCGGGCACCTTTAGGGGCGCCCACGTCATCGCGGTCTTTGGCGCGGTGGGCGGCAAGGCCGAGGAGCGCCGCCACGAGCTCCCCGAGGTCGCGGCGCGCTACGCGGACTACGTCGTGCTCACCTCGGACGACCCGTGGACGGAGGACCCGCTCGACATCTGTCGCGAGATGGAGCGGTCCCTCCCCGAGGGCTTCCCGCACGAGATCGTGGTCGACCGCGAGCGGGCGGCGGCGCGCGCCTTCGAGCTCGCCGAGGGCCGGCGCAGCGTGGTGCTGCTGCTCGCCAAGGGCCATGAGGCGTACCAGCACACGAAGAGGGGCTTCGAGCCCTGCGTCTCCGACTGCGAGCTCGCCGCGCGCGGCGTGGCCGCCCACGACCGGAAGACGGGCTGAGGCGCGGCTATTCTGCGCCCGGGGCCGCGCGGCGCTCCCGGAGCTGGCCGCATGGCACCCCCGGTCTGCGCAAGCTCGCCTATGTCACCCGCACGGCGTTCCCAAGTCCGTGCCCACACGGCCCAAGCTCTCCGCGCCG
>CAZCTE010000065.1:0-7154 GCA_964501395.1 uncultured Atopobium sp. | reverse complement strand
CTGCACCCGCGCGGAGCTCGCCACCATGCTCATGCGGCTCTAGGGCTGGGGCGCGACGCTGGGGCCGGGGCACCCCCTAGGCTCGGGGCGCTATCCCGCCCATGCGCCCCGAGGCCGCCCGCCCGCAGAACCCGTGCGCTCGCGGGCCAAAACCGACCGTTCGTGGTATCCTTGCCAAGCAAATGGAATAGCAAGGAGACATGATGCCAAAGCCCGTAGTCGCCGTGGTCGGCCGGCCCAACGTCGGCAAGTCCACGCTCGTCAACCGCATTGCGGTGAGCCGCGACGCCATCGTCCACGAGTCGCGCGGCGTCACGCGCGACCGCTCGTATCACGACGCCGACTGGAACGGCCGGGACTTCACCCTCATCGACACCGGCGGCATCGAGTCCGTCAAGTCCAAGGACGTCTTTGCCCCGCGCATCCGCGAGCAGGCCCTCATGGCCTGCGAGGAGGCCGACGTCATCGTCTTCGTGGTGGACGGCAGCACCGGCGTGACCGACGAGGACGAGGAGGTCGCCCGCGTCCTGCGCCGCCAGGACAAGCCCGTCTTCCTCGTGGTCAACAAGAAGGACGACCCCGCCACCGAGCAGGACGGCCTCTGGGACTTCTACGCCCTCGGCGTGGGCGAGCCGCGCCCCATCTCCGCGGGCCACGGTCACGGCACGGGCGACCTGCTCGACGAGATCGTGGAGGCCCTGCCCGAGCCCGCGGAGGACGAGGGGGACGACGACATGCTCTCCCTCGCCATCGTGGGCCGGCCCAACGTGGGCAAGTCCAGCCTCGCCAACCGCCTTGCCAACAAGAAGCGCTCGATCGTCTCGGACGTGGCGGGTACCACGCGCGACGCCATCGACACCGTGATCCAGTGGAAGGGCCAGCCCATCCGCCTCGTGGACACGGCCGGTATGCGCAAGAAGACGCAGGTCCACGAGGACGTTGAGTACTACAGCCTGGTCCGCGGCCTGCAGGCCATCGAGCGCGCGGACGCGTGCCTGCTCGTGGTGGACGCCACGGTGGGCGTGACCGAGCAGGACCAGAAGGTCGCCGGCATGGCCATCGAGCGCGGCTGCGCCCTCGTCCTCGTGCTCAACAAGTGGGACCTCGTGGAGACCGAGCAGCAGAGAAACGAGATCGTGGCCTCCATCGAGAAGCGCCTCGCCTTCGCGCCCTGGATTCCCACCGTCAACGTCTCCGCCCTCACCGGCCGCGCCACCGACAAGGTGCTCGGCCTCGCCGTGCGCGCCGCCGAGGCCCGCGCCGCGCAGCTCAGGACCGTTGAGCTCAACGACCTGCTCGCCCAGATCCGCGAGGGCGGCCACACCCGCAGCGAGGGCCGCCGGCGCCTCAAGATCCAGTACGCCACGCAGACGGGCGCCAAGCCGCCCGTCATCTCCTTCTGGTGCAACGCGCCCGACCTCGTGGACGACAACTTCGAGCGCTTCCTCGAGAACCGCCTGCGTGCGCGCTTTGACCTCACGGGCACGCCGGTGCGCCTCAAGTTCCGCAAGAAGAACGAGGGGGGTGAGCGCTGATGGGCGGCCTCTGGGGGCTCACGGCCCTGCTCACGGTGGGGGCCTACCTCGTGTGCGGCATACCCTTCGGCCTGCTCGTGTCCTCCGCCATGGCGGGCGTGGACGTGCGCGAGATGGGCTCGGGCAACATCGGCACCACCAACGTCGCGCGCTCGGTGGGCAAGGGCGCCGCGGCGCTCACGCTCCTGCTCGACCTGGGCAAGGGGCTCCTCTGGATGATCGTCGCGCGGCTGGTCCTGGCCTTCGCGGTCTTTGGCGGGGACGCGTCCTCGCTCGACCACGGCACCGCCTTCGGCGCGGCGCTCTGCGTCGTCTTCCTCGGCTGCATCTGCGGTCACGTGTTCAGCCCCTACCTGCGCTTCCGCGGCGGCAAGGGCATCGCCGTGGGCCTTGGCGCCGCGATCGGGCTCTACTGGCCGGTGGCGGTGGGCCTGCTCGTGGTCTTCCTCGTGCTCACGCTGCCCACGCGCTACGTCTCGCTGGGCTCGGTCGCGGCCGCGGCGTCGCTGCCCGCGTGGTGCGTCGTCCTGGGCTTCCCGGCGGCCTCGATCGCACCCATCGCGCTCGCGGCCGTGATCGTGATCTGGTCGCACCGCGAGAACGTGCGCCGGCTCCTCGGCGGCGAGGAGCGCCGCTTCTCCTTCCACAAGCGGGGAGAGAAGGCCGAGGGCGCCGAGCGGGCCGGCGGCGCCGACGAGGAGGCCGAGCGATGAGCGGCGGCTTCGGGCGCATAGCCGTCATCGGCTCCGGCTCGTGGGGCACGGCGATGGCCGGCCTGCTCGCGCCGCGCGCGGGGGAGGTCGCCCTCTGGTGCCGCGACCCCGAGCTCGCCGCCGCCGTGGAGAAGACCCGCAAGAACCCCCGCCACCTCACGGACTACGAGCTGCCCGCCAACGTGCGCGCCGTCGCGGACCGCGGCCTGGCCGTGCGCGACGTCGAGGTCGTGGTGGTGGCCGTGCCCTCCGCCTACCTGCGCGCCACGTGCCGGGGCTTTGCGGGCCTCGTCCCCGAGGACGTCCCCGTCCTCGTGCTCACCAAGGGCGTGGAGGCCGGCACCGGCGAGCTCATGGTGGACGTCGTGGCCGACGAGCTCGGGGGGCGCGATCGCATGGCGGCGCTCTCGGGCCCCAACCACGCCGAGGAGATCTGCCTCGGCAAGATCTCGGCCGCCGTCCTGGCCGCCGAGAGCCCGGAGGTGGCGCGCAGGCTCCAGGGGCTTCTCGTGAGCCCGTCCTTCAGGGTGTACGTCTCGCGTGACGTCACGGGGGTGGAGATCTGCGGCGCGGTCAAGAACGTCGTGGCCATCGCCTGCGGGGCGGCCGCGGGCTTTGGAGCCGGGGACAACACCCTCGCCGTCATCATGACGCGCGGCCTCGCCGAGATCGGCCGCGTGGCCTCCGCGCTGGGGGCCGACCCCCTCACGCCGATGGGCCTCGCCGGCATGGGGGACCTCGTGGCAACCTGCACCTCTCGCCACTCGCGCAACCGCACCTTCGGCGAGGCCCTCGCGCGCGGCGAGACCCTCGAGGAGTTCGAGGCGCGCACCCACACCGTGGTCGAGGGGGCCAGGGCCGCGGGCAGCGTGCTCGCCCTCGCGCGCGAGCGCGGGGTGGAGGTGCCCATCACGAGCGCGGTCCACGCCGTCCTCAATGACGGCGTCAACGTGCATGACGCGACGGACTCCCTGCTCGGGCGCCCGCCCGGCGAGGAGTTCTACGGAATAGCGGACAAGGAGAATGGGGGAGACCAGTGCCCAGCGACATCAAGATAGCGCCCTCGGTGCTCTCCGCGGACTTTGCGCGGCTTGGCGAGGAGCTCGCCTCCGTGTCGAGCGCGGACCTGATCCACTTCGACGTGATGGACGGCCACTTCGTGCCCAACCTCAGCTTTGGGCTCGACGTCCTGCGCGCCACAAAGGCGTCCACGGACCTGCCCGTTGACGTGCACCTCATGGTCTCCAACCCGGACGAGATGGTCGAGAAGTTCCTCGACGCGGGCGCGGACCTCGTCTCCTTCCACTACGAGGCCACGGCCCACGCACACCGGCTCGTCCAGCTCATCCGCGACCGCGGCGCCAAGGCATCTATCGCGCTCAACCCGGCGACCCCGGTCTCCATGCTCGAGCCCATCATCGACGAGCTCGACATGGTGCTCCTCATGACCGTGAACCCCGGCTTTGGCGGGCAGGCCTACATCGAGGGCTCCGGGCGCAAGCTCTGCCTCCTGCGCAAGCTCTGCCGCGAGCACGGCGCGAGCCCGCTCGTGGAGGTCGACGGCGGCATCAACGCGCGCACGGCCGCCGAGGCCGTGGGCGGCGGCGCCACCGTGCTCGTGGCGGGAAGCTCCGTCTTCGGCGCGCCCGACCGCGCCGCGGCCATAGCCGAGCTGCGCCGCTCCGCAGAGTCCGCCGCGGTGAAGCGGGCGTAGCGCCGTGGGCGAGACGAGCACCTACCTGGACTACGCCGCATCGGCGCCGCTGCGCCCCGAGGCGCTCGAGGCCGAGCGCGCCTACGACGGGGCACCCTACGCCGGGGCCAACCCCAACTCGCTGCACACCCGCGGGCGGGAGGCCGCCCGCGCCCTGGACGGCGCGCGGGCCGACCTCGCGCGCTGCCTGGGCGGGGGCTTCCGCCCGTCGGACGTGGTCTTCACCTCGGGCGGCACGGAGTCCAACAACCTCGCCGTCCTCGGCATGGCGGAGGGCGCCCGCGGGCGCGACGCCAGGCGCCGGACGGTGGTGCTCTCCGCCATCGAGCACGACTCCGTCCTCGACCTCGCGGGCGCCCTCAGGGGTCGCGGCTTCGAGGTGCGGCTCGTCCAGCCGGAGCGCGCGGGCGTGGTGCGCCCGGAGGCGCTGGCGGCCCTTCTCGACGAGACCTGCGCGCTCGTCTCGGTCATGTACGCCAACAACGAGACCGGAGCGCTGCAGCCCGTGCCCGAGCTCGCGCGTGCGGCGCACGGGGCGGGGGCGCTCTTCCACACGGACGCCGTCCAGGCCCTGGGCCACGTGCCGCTCGAGCTCTCCGAGGCGGACGCCGTGAGCGTGGCGGCCCACAAGCTGGGCGGCCCCGTGGGCGTGGGCGCGCTCGCCGTCCGCGGGCGCGTTCCGGTGCGGCCGCTCGCCCTCGGCGGGGGGCAGGAGCGCGGCCTCAGGGCCGGCACCCAGGACGTCCGGGGCGCGCTCGCCTTCGCCGCGGTGGCGCGGGCCCTCTGCGCGGGCCTCGGCGACGTGGCCCCGCTCGTGGCCGGGCGCGCGCGCCATCTTGCCGAGCGGATCTGCGCCCCGGGCACCGGCATCGAGCCCACGCTCCCCGAGGGGACCGGGCGGCTCCCCGGCATCGTGAGCGTGACCTGCCCCGTGGACTCCGAGACGCTCGTCCTCGCCCTCGACCAGGCGGGCTTCGAGGCGTCCGCCGCCTCGGCCTGCTCCTCGGGCTCCCTTGACGCGAGCCACGTGCTGCTTGCCATGGGGGTGCCCCGCGAGCGGGCCCTCGGGTCGCTGCGCGTCTCGTTCGACGAGCGCGTGGACCCCGCCGACCTCGACCGCTTCGCGGACGCGCTGCTCGGGATCGTCTCCGAGCGCGCCGGCTCCCGCAGACGCTGACAGGAGAACCTCCCATGACCGAAACCCAAGCACTCATCGCCCTCCAGGAGCTCGACCTCAAGCTGCTGAGGTGCGCCTCGTCTTTGGCCTCCATGCCGCAGCAGGAGCGCCTGCGCACGATCGCGGCCGCCGCCAAGAAGGTCTCCGCCGAGCTCACGGGCATCGTGGGGCAGCGCAAGGACGCCGAGATGGAGATTGGGGACCTGCAGCAGAGCCTGGGCCACTATCACGAGAAGACCGCCGAGGTCCAGGCCGCGGCGGACTCCGGCCAGCACACCCACCGGGAGATCCGCAGCTTCGAGCAGCAGCTGACCTCGCTCGCCAAGCACATCGAGAAGGCCGAGTTCTCCCTGGGGCCCGCCCGCGAGAAGCTCGCCCGCCTCGAGCGTGCGGAGCGCAACGCCCGCCACACCGCAGAGCGCCTGGAGTCCGAGCGCGAGGCCACGCAGCGCGCCCTCGACGAGGGCTCCGCGACCCTGCGCGCGCAGATCGTGGAGCTCACGCGCGAGCGCGAGCGCGCCGCGGCTGCCGTCTCGGCGGGCCACCTGGCCGCCTACGAGGCCGCGCGCAAGCGCTTCAAGGGGCTGGCCGTGGAGCGGCTCGAGGGCAACGTCCCCTCCGTCTGCCGCGTGAAGCTCCAGCCGAGCTCCTTCCACGACATCGCCCGCGGGGACGAGATCACCGAGTGCCCGTACTGCCATAGGATTCTTATCACGAGCGAGGAGGTCGAGGGCTGATGGCGGGCGAGGTCACGGGTTCCGTGCGGGCGGACGTCGCCGAGACGGCTGTCGCTCCGGAGCAGGGCGCCGCGTCGCAGGTGTCCGCGCCCCAAGCCGCGACTGAGTCCGCCCGCCCCCACGTCCTTCTCGCCGTGTGCGGCGGCATCGCCGCGTACAAGGCCTGCGAGGTCCTGCGCGGCCTCCAGAAGGCCGGCTGCGACGTGCGCGTGACCATGACCGCGGACGCCGAGCGCTTCGTGGGGCCCGCCACCTTCGAGGCGCTCTCCGGTGCCCCCGTGACGACCTCGCTCTACGACAACCCCGGCTCGCCCATCCCGCACATCGAGCTCGCAGAGTGGGCCGACGCCGCGGTGGTGGTGCCCGCCACGGCCAACGTCCTGGCCAAGATGGCCTGCGGCATCGCCGACGACTGCCTCTCCACCACGCTGCTCGCCTGCCACGGCTGCTGTCCCGTGGCGGTGGCGCCGGGCATGAACGTGCACATGTGGCAGAACCCCGCCACGCAGGCCAACGTGGGGACCCTGCGCTCCCGGGGCGTTGTCTTCGTGGGGCCGGACTCGGGGCGCCTCGCCTGCGGGGACGTGGGCGAGGGCAAGCTCGCGGGCGTGGACGAGATCGTCACCGCTGCGCTCGCGCTGCTCGCGCCGGCGCGGGAGCGGGACCTCGCGGGCGTGCGCGTGCTCGTGGACGCAGGCCCCACGCACGAGGCCATCGACCCCGTGCGCTACATCGCCAACCGCTCCACGGGCAAGATGGGCTTTGCCCTCGCCGAGGCCGCCGCCGCCCGCGGGGCCGAGGTCACGTTCGTGGCGGGGCCTCTTCCCGTGCCGCTGGAGACGCCCGCGGGCGTGCGCCGCGTGGACGTGACCTCCGCCGCCGAGATGCACGAGGCCATGATGGGGGCCTTCGAGGACGCGGACGTTGCCGTCTGCTGCGCCGCCGTGGCCGACTACACGCCCGCGGCCCCGGCGGACCACAAGCTCAAGAAGAGCCGCGAGCGCCTGGACGTGCTCGAGCTCGTGGAGACGGCGGACATCCTGGCCGACCTCTGTGCGAACAAGGGCAACCGGGTGGTGGTGGGCTTTGCCGCCGAGACAAGCGACCTGCTCGCCTACGCGCGCGAGAAGCTCGAGCGCAAGGGCGCGGACCTCATCGTGGCCAACGACGTGAGCCGGCCCGAGTCCACCTTCGGCGCGGACACCAACCGCGTGGCGCTCGTGTCGCGGGAAGGCGTCGAGCAGCTGGAGGTCATGCCGCTGCGCGACGTCGCCGACG